>SCTU01000280.1 GCA_004297315.1 Dehalococcoidia bacterium
AAGACCGTCGGGCGCGCTACCGCGGGGCAGGGAGGGCAGCCTCGCGTGTCCGTCTGACGGCGCCGGGAAGCACTCCGGAGACGTAGTCGACCTGCTCCGCGGTGGTGGTGGACCAGAACGACATGCGGAGCGAGCCGATCGCCAGTTCCAGCGGGACGCCCATCGCCAGCAGGACGTGCGAGGGTTCCCAGGTCGCCGAGGTGCAGGCGGCCCCGGCGGAGGACTCGATCCCCAATCGGTCGAGTTCGTCGACCAGCGCCTCGCCCTCCAGCCCCGAGAAACAGACGTGGAGCGCCTGGGGCAGCCGCTCCGTTGGGTGCCCGTTCACGCGGGCGTCCGGGCAGGCTTCGAGCACGGCGGCGAGCAGCCGGTCGCGCAGTGCGCCGGTGTGGGCCACAAACGTCCCGCGCTCGGCCTGGGCGCGTTCGAGGGCGACCGCGAGGCCAACGTTGCCGGGGACGTTTTCCGTGCCGGAACGACGCTGTCGCTCCTGGCCGCCGCCGGAGAGCAGTTCGAGGAACGGGACGCCGCGGCGCATGTACAGCAGCCCGGTCCCCTTCGGCCCTCCGAACTTATGTCCCGAGAGCGAGAGCAGGTCGACGCCGAGCGCCTCGACGTCCAGTGAGAGTGTGCTGGCCGCCTGCACCGCGTCCGTGTGAAAGGGGATCCGCCGCCCGAGGGCGCTCGCCCGCGCGGCCACCGCCCTCGCGATAGCGGCGATCGGCTGCACCGTCCCTACCTCGTTGTTGGCGTAGCCGACGGAGACGAGCGCGGTGTCCGGGCGGACGGCCGCGGCGACTTCTTCAGGCGAGACGCGACCGTACTCGTCGACGGGGAGTTCCTCGACCTCGAACCCGAAGCGTTCGAGGTACTGCGCGGAGTGGAGGACGGCGTGGTGCTCGACGGCAGTCGTCAGAATGTGGCGGCCGCCACCCGCGTCCGCCTGGGCGAAGGCGACGCCCTTGATGGCAGCGTTGATGCTCTCCGTGCCGCCCGAGGTGAATACGACCTCTTCGGGCTCCGAATTGAAGACGCCAGCGATCCGGCGTCGGGCGTCTTCCAGCGCGTCGCTGGCGCGGCGCCCGGCGGCGTGATGCGCGGAGGGGTTGGCGAATTCGGCCTGGAGGAACGGGAGCATCGCGCGGTAGGCCTCGGCGCGCAGGGGCGTCGAGGCGGCCGAGTCGAGGTAGACCGGCCCACCCGGCGGCGGGGACGAAACGGCGCGCACGGTTTGCTCAGCAGTCATCGTGCATCCGGTCGGTTCGGCAGGTTCGCTGGACGCTGTACATCTTACAGCGCCCGGCGTTGAGGTCTCTCCCGCCTACTTCGTGCGCGCTTCGAGTTCCTCGTAGTACGCGCGCACACGGCCGAGGGCCTGGGCCCCCGCCCGGAACGAGGAGAAGGCCGGGAAGCCCGCCTTCGCCACGTGGATGCGGGCGCGCGCCCCGACGGCCTCCTGCTCGCCCATCGCACCGCCGGTGGGGACGAGCCCGATCACCGGGTGCGAGGTCTTCGAGCGGTATTGCCGCAGGAGCTCGAGCATGCCGTCGAGTCGCTCCGTGCCCTTCTCGGAGTCGCGCGCCTGCAACTCGATCGCCACGCCCTCGATCGCCGGTTCTTCCGAAAGGATTTCGAGGATCTTGGCGAGGTTGTCCGACTCCCGGCCGATGGTCGACGAGGCGTCGAACGGGTTGCGGTAGGAACCGCCGATCGTCACGAAGAACGCGCCGAGACGTTCGTACGAGGCCTGCGAGAGTTCGGGCACCTCGAACCCGGCGCGCTCGAATTGGTCGGTGATGGCGACAGACTGGCCGCCGGTCGAGGCGATCAGGGCGAGGTTCTTCTTGCTCGACTTCGGCGTGAGGACGAGGGCCGCCATCGTCTCTACGGTGTCCTCGAGGCTCTCCGTCGAGATCGCGCCGCACTGGCGCACGAGCGACATCCAGATGGCATCGTCCGAGGCGAGCGAGGCGGTGTGCGACTGCACGGCGCGCGCGCCGGCCCGGGTGCGGCCGCCGCGCCAGATGATCACAGGCTTCCGCTTCGTGCCCTCGCGCAGCAGTTCAAAGAAGCGCCGGCCCGAGCGGATGCCCTCGAGGTACATCGCGATCGCCGGCGTCTCGGGGTCTTCGAGCAGGTATTGGAGGTAATCGGCCTCGTTGAGGACGGCGGCGTTGCCGATCGAGATCGCACGCCTCACGGCCACGCCCATGCGCTGAGCGCCCAGGACGAGGCCGGAGCCGTTCGCGCCGGACTGCGACACGATCGAGATCGCGCCGCCTTCGCCCTTTTCCTGGGCGTCCGCGAACTTCACGCCAAGGTGGCGGTTGTAGACGCCGAGGCAGTTCGGGCCGATCAGCGGCATCCCCGCCTCGTTCGCCATCGCGGCGATCTTCCCCTGCAACTCGATCCCGAGCGGCTCGGTCGTCTCCACGAAACCGGACGTGTACATCGCGAGGCCGCCGACCTGCTTCTTCACGGCGTCCGCGACGATGAACGGCGTGACGTTGCGCGGGACCGCACAGATAACGAGGTCGACCTCGCCCGGGACGTCCATCAGGCTGCGAAAGTTCGTGACTCCCTTGGCCTCGATGCCCGGGATCTCCTTCTCGTCCAGCTGGACTGAAAAGAGACGGCCCGTGAATTCGGAGCAGTTCGACAGCCAGCGAAATTCCGGGCCCTTGTCCCCGACGACCACGACGGTCTTGGGGTTCAAGGCGCGGTGGAGTCGAGCGCGGTCGATGGGCATCGGATCCCCTTACGCGCTCGCCAGGACGATGCGGGCGTCCACGGCCAGCGCACCATTCGGATAGGCAAAGACGGGGTTGAGGTCGAGTTCGGCAACCTCCGGGTGGGCGGCGACGAACTGCGAGACCTTCACGATCAGCGATTCGAGCGCGGGGAGGTCGGCCGGCTGCGCGCCGCGCGCGCCCTGGAGGATCGGCAGGCCGCGAATCTCGCGCACCATCTGCGAGGCGTCGCGCGGCTCAAG
>SCTU01000281.1 GCA_004297315.1 Dehalococcoidia bacterium
CACGATCGCGCGCGTTGTGCGTGCTTCGAGCGCGACCGGGGCCGCTGCGCTCCCGACGGTCGAGGTCGTCGAACACCAGGCGTGGCAGGGAGCGGCGACCGAGCCGCTGCTCCAGACGCTGGCGGACCGGCTGCGTCGAGTGTGGCGCGTACAGCGCGTCGCGGTGGACGCGACCGGCCTCGGCGCGCCGGTGGCCGACCTCCTCGGCGGAGCGCTGGGCCGAGGCGTGGTCGAGCCGGTGGTCTTCACCGGCGAACGGAAGGGCCGCCTCGGCTACGCGCTCCTGGCGGCCGCGCACGCCGGACGCCTGCGCCTCTACCGGCAGGACGGCAGCGCGGAGTGGGCTGGGTGCCGGACGCAGCTCGCGCTCGCCCGCGCGGCCTACGGCGCCGGGCACGCGATGCAGTTCGACGTCGACCCCGCCGAGGGGCACGACGACTACCTGATGAGCCTTGCGCTCGCGGTGCACGCCGCGGGCGTGGACGGCGGCCCGCGAGTCGCGCGTGGCCGCACGACGGACGGTGCGATGGATGGGGGTGTCCGATGACTGAGGTGACTGGCCTGGCGGGAGCGGCGACGTACGAGCGGCCTCTCGCGCCGGTGGTCGAGATGGCCGAACGTGCGGACGGCGCGTGCGCGCTGCCGGCGATTGCCGCTTCCGCGTTCAGGCGGATGCCCGGCCAAGTGCGCAGCGACGCGCTGCCCGAGCACATCGAGTACCGGGATGAGGGCTGCGACCTCTTCGTGTCGTGCCTGACGTGCCCGTTGCCGCGTTGCCGGTACGACGAGCCCGGTGGCGTCCGCGCGATGCTGAACCGTGAGCGCGACCACCAGATCCGCGCGCTCCGCGAAGATCCGACGCTCTCCGTGGACGACATCGCGGACCGCTTCGGCGTCTCGCGGCGCACGGTGTTCCGCGCGCTCCAGGGCCACGTCACCCGCTGCGTTGCGGGTGACGCCGGTGAAGCCAGGAAGAGCGCCTGATGGCCCTCACCGAGTCCTCGCTGCCGCGGCTGATCGACCGGATGGACGCGGACCGGCTGCGTCGCTATCGCGAATACCTCGACTACCACGAGGGCAGGCGGGGCGCCCCGCCGGCGCGGGCGCGTGAGCGCAGCCTCACGTTCAACTACGCGCGCGCGATCGTCGAGAAGGGCGTCTCCTACCTCGTCACTGAGCACCAGCCGGTGGTGACGCCGCTGGACGCGTCCGTCGAGGCGCGCACGCAGGCGGCCGACGCGGCACGGCTGCTCGCTGAGACGTGGGAGGCGAACGACCTTGCCCGCCTCGACGTGGAGACGGAGATCGACACGGCCGTCCTCGGCGATGGCGCCTTCAAGGTGACGTGGGACGACGTCGAGGAGCGCGTGGTCGTGACGGCGCCGGACGTGCAGGGGCTGTTCGCCTGGTGGCACCCGGACGACGTCCACCGCCTGCGTCGCGTCGCCTCGCGCTACACGCTCGACACCGAGGACGCGGCCGAGCGGCTCGGGCGTGCGCCGAAAGGTGCCGGCCGTCGCGCGCCGCGCGTCGATGTCGTCGAGGCATGGACGGCGAACCAGTTCGACCTCTGGATGCAGGGCGAATTGGTGGAGAGTCGCGCCAACCCGTACGGCGCGATCCCGTTCGTGATCTACCCCAACCTGCCGCGGCCGAAGCAGTTCTGGGGCATCTCCGACATCGAGCCGATCCGCGGCACGCTCGAGGAGTTGAACCGCGCGTACACGCAGCTCTCGCGCATCCTCGAACTCTCCGGCAACCCGATCGCGGTGCTCGAAAACGTCGAGGAGGCGCGCGACATCGCGGTGCAGCCGGGCGCGGTCTGGGAGGTGCCGGAGCAGGCGCGCGCCTACCTCCTCGACCTGTTGCAGGGTGGCGGCGTCCGCTTGCACGTGGAGTACGTGGACCTCGTCTACCGGGCGATGCACGACCTGGCGGAGACGCCGCGGATCGCGTTCGGGGACGCGAGGAGCGACGCCTCGGGTGTGGCGTTGCAGGTGGAACTCGACCCGCTGCTGCGTCGCGTGGCGCGCAAGCGGCTGATCCGCAGCGCCGCGTTCCGCCGTCGCGACCGCCTGATCCTCGATGTCGCGGCGGCGCACACCGGCCGCGCGTTCGACCGCGTGCGCACCGAGGTCACGTGGGGCCCCGTCTTCGCGC
>SCTU01000282.1 GCA_004297315.1 Dehalococcoidia bacterium
GTCGGCGCCGCGAGCAGCACGTCGCGCCGCTCGAAGATGCTCGGCCAGCCCTCGACCTGCGCGTCCGTCGGTGCCCGAAACCGCTGCGCGAACCACGCCCGCACCGCGGGGTGGAAGCGCTCCAGGACCTCGGCGGACGCGAGGGCAGTCATGTCTCCCAGCGTACGCCGGAGAGCCCGGCGATGTCGGGCGGCGTGCCACGTCGGGCGGTACCATGACACAACTATGCCGAGCGAACGGATCCAGCGCCGAATTGATGCACTTCTCGACGAGGCTGAGGCTTCCGTGTCAGCGGGTGAGTGGACGGCCGTTTCCGAAAAGGCGCGTGCTGTCCTCTCGATCGAAACTGGCAACGAGGACGCCCAGGCGTTCTTGACGATGGCTGAGGCCAACCTCGGCGCTGCCCCCGCACCCACGGCCCTCCCCTCGGCGACCGCCTCGGCGGCGCCATCCGCCGTCCGCGCGGTCCCCGAGTCATTCGCGGCGGGGCGCTACCACGTGCGCAAGTTCCTCGGCGAGGGCGGGAAGAAGCGCGTGTTCCTCGCGCACGACGCACTGCTCGATCGGGACGTCGCCTTCGCGCTGATCAAAACCGAGGGCCTCGACGACGTGGGGCGCGAGCGGATCACGCGTGAGGCGCAGGCGATGGGGCGGATGGGCGCGCACCCGCACATGGTGTCGGTGTTTGACCTGGGCGAAGAGGGCGGCGCGCCGTACATCGTCACGGAACTGATGGGAGGCGGGGACGTCGAGGGCGAACTGGAGAAGGCGGGCGGGGCGCTCGCACTTCCGCGCGCCCTCGAGATCGTGAAAGGCGTCGCGAGCGGTCTCGTCTTCGCGCACCGCCAGGGGATCGTCCACCGCGACCTCAAGCCGGGGAACGTCTGGCTGACGAAGGATGGTGTCGCCAAGATCGGCGACTTCGGCCTCGCGGTGGCGCAGGGCAGATCGCGACTGACCCAGCACGGGCTCATGGTGGGGACGTTCGGGTACATGCCGCCGGAACAGGCGCTGGGCGGCGAGGCGACGCCGCAGTCTGACCTCTACAGCCTCGGTGCGATGCTTTACGAGATGGTGACGGGGAAGCCGCCGTTCCAGGGCGACACGCCGACCGCCGTGATCAGCCAGCATCTCAATGCCACGCCGGTCGCACCGTCGTGGCACACCGAGCACTGCCCCCCCGCGCTGGAGGACCTGATCCTCGCGCTGCTCGCCAAGGAGCCGGCACAGCGTCCGGCGTCGGCTGCCGCGGTGCTCGCTGCGCTGGAGCAGATCGACACGAGCGCACGATCCCGTTCTCACTCGGACTCGCGGGCGAACCCGCTCGACCGGCTGGCGCGCGGCGTCTTCGTCGGACGCGAGAAGGAGTTGGAGCGGCTTCGCGGCGCCCTCGACACCGCGCTCCTGGGACGCGGGTCGCTCGTGATGCTGGTGGGAGAACCAGGCATCGGCAAGACCCGCACGACGCAGGAACTCGAGACGTACGCGCGGATGCGCGGGGCGCTGGTGCTGTGGGGCGGCGCGTACGAGTCGTCCGGGGCACCGCCCTACCGCCCCTGGGTACAGGTCGCAGGCATGTTCGCGTCACAGGACGATGTCACCACGCTGGCGCCGCTCATGCCCCCCGATGTGCCCGCTGAACTGTCCCGGATCATCCCCTGGCTGCGCGGGCAGGCCAACGTGGGCGAGCCGGAAGCCATCGTGGACCCCGAGTCCGCCCGGTTCCGCCTGTTCGATGCCTACGCCTCATTCCTTCGCGCGATGGCGACCAAGGCCCCGCTGGTAATCGTCCTCGACGACCTCCACTGGGCGGACAAGCCGACCCTTCAGCTGCTCCAGCACCTCACCCGCGAACTTCCCCGCCTGCGTGTCATGATCGTGGGGACGTACCGCGACACCGACCTCTCCCGCACCCACCCGCTGTCCGAAGCCCTCGGCTCCCTCAACCGCGAGTCCGGCTTCCTCCGCATCGCCCTCAAAGGGCTGACACGCGATGAGGTCGGCGCGTACATCCAGGCCGCGGCGAACGTCAGCCCACCGGCCCGTCTCGTCGACAAGATTTTCGAAGAGACCGAAGGCAACCCGTTCTTCCTCTCCGAGGTCGTCAACCTGATGACCCAGGAAGGGACACTTTCTGAGCAGTCCGCCAACGAAATCGTCGTGCCGGACGGCGTCAAAGAGGCGCTGGGCCGCCGCCTCGACCGCATCTCCGAGGAGACGAACGAACTGCTCCAGGT
>SCTU01000283.1 GCA_004297315.1 Dehalococcoidia bacterium
GCCGCGATCGCGTCGTCGTACGACTCCACCACGACCGCGCCGAGGTACTCGGCCAGCGCGGCCTCGATCGCGGCCTCCAGGCCCTCGGGCACACGGATCAGCCGCGAGACGGCGTCCACGATTCCGGCCAGGCCCTCGTCTGGTCTCAGCGTCTTCGTGCGGCCCGCCTCCAGCAGTGCCTCGGTGCCGGCGCCGCCGGCAGGGACGGAGTCACGCAGCATCTCAATCAGCCGCAGGCGATCCTCGAGCTGGGAAAGGTGGGACTCCATCGCCAGGAGCGTCTCCTGGGCGGCCTGCTGGGCACGCTGGTCTTCTTCCAGCCGGCGCTCGGCGGCCTCGCGCCGGTCGCGCGCCAGACGGAGGGCGTCGTCGAGCGCCTGCGCCTCCTGCTGGTGGCGGGCAAGTGCGGCCTCCTGCTCGGCGGCAGCGGCGAGGAGTGCCGTGCGCTGCTCGACAGCGGCGGCACGGTCCTGCGCGCGCTGCTCGGAGCGGCGCTGCGCCTCGACGATCCGGCGTTGCGTGTCATCTGCCTCGGCCTCGAGGCGCGCGCGTCGCGCCTCCGCCTCGGAGAGTTCGCGCAGCACGCCGCGCGTCGCCTCGTCCGCCGAGGCGAGCGCCTCACGCGCACGGGCGAGCGCCGTCTGTGACTCCGTGACGCGCGAGTCGAACGCGGCGAGCGTGGCATCGATCGCGCTGGCGTCGTCCGCCGGCAGGTCGGTCGCTGCGACGGCGGCCTCGAGTTCGGCGCGGCGTTCCGCGAGCAGTTCGAGCCGCTGCGCCGCGAGGGCGACGGCCTGCTCCAGCCGTAGGCCCTCCTCGGCAAGTTCTCGCTCGCGCCCCTGGGCGGCCTCGAGGGCGGAGCGACGCTCGCGCAGCACGCGCTCGACCTCGTGCAGCCGCGACTCGACGGCGGCCATCGCCTCGCGGGCGACGTTGAACGCCTGCGCGTGCTGGTCGTGCCGCGCCTGGGTGGAGGTCTGCGCCTCGCGGGCCGCGCGCAGCTCGGCCTCGAAGTACACCTCGAGGGCGTCCGCAAGTTCGCGCGCGAGTTCGCGGTAGCGTGCGGCGCGGCGCGACTGGCGCTGGAGCGCCTTGATACGTGGCTCCACCTCGCGGATCAGCATCCGCACGTGGCCGAGGTTGTCGCGCGTCTCCACCAGGCGGCGCTCCGAGAGCGTCAACTGGTGGCGGTGGCGGCGGAGGTCCGCCGCCTCCTCGATCAGTTCGCGGCGCTCCTGCGGGCGGAGCGCGAGGACTTCATCGACGAGGCCCTGGGACATGTGCGCGTAGGAGTTCTGGCCGACCTGCGCCTGGCGGAAGAGGTCAAGGACGTCCGCGAGGCGGCACTGCGTCCCGTTGATCGCGTACTCGTTCTCGCCGGAGCGGTGCGCGCGGCGGGTGACCGCGACCTCGGAGTAGTCGATCGGCATCCAGCCGTCGGCGTTGTCGAGGACGAGCGTGACCTCCGCCATCCCCATCGGGCGGCGCTTGTCCGAGCCGGAGAAGATGATGTCCTCGGTCTTGCGTGCGCGGATCTGGCGCGCGGAGGTCTCGCCGAGCGCCCAACGCAGCGCGTCGGCGACGTTCGACTTGCCGGAGCCGTTCGGGCCGGCGATCACGGTCATGCCCGGGCCGAACTCGAAACGCTGGCGCTCCGCGAAGGCCTTGAAGCCGTGGACTTCCAGCCGCCTGAGGTACACCTAGGCCCCGATCCCGGCGCCCGGCGCGCCTGCGTCCGTGGTTGCCGTGTGCGTCCGTCCCAGGCGCGCGCGGAGCGCCGGCAGCGCATGGAGGGCCGCCTGCTTCTCCGCCTCCTGGCGGCTGTGGCCCGCACCCCGGCCGAGCGCCTCGCCCCCGACACGCACCTCGACCTCGAATCGTCTGCTGTGGTCCGGGCCCTCACGTGAGACGACGACGTACTCCGGCCGGACGAGGCCTTCCTGGGCGAGCTCCTGCAGCGCGCCCTTCGCGTTCAGCACAGCCGCCTCGTCCGCCAGCCGGTCGAACTCCTCGCCCAGCGTGCGCACGACGAAGGCCCGCACCGCCTCGATCCCCTGGTCCAGGTACAGCGCGCCGATGATCGCCTCGAAGGCGCGCTCGAGGTTGCCCTCGCGCTCGCGCCCGCCTGTCTGCTCCTCGCCGCGGCCGAGGCGGAGCGCCGGTCCGAGGTCGACGCGCTCGCCGGCCACGCGCGACAGCGTGGGGCCCTGGACGACGTGTGCGCGCCACTCCGTCAGCCGCCCCTCCTGCACGTCCGGGAACCGTTCGTACAGCGCCTCGGCGACGACCAGCGAAAGCGCGGCATCGCCGAGGAACTCGAGCCGCTCGTTCGTCGGCGCAGGGTCGGAGGGGTGCTCGTTGGCGTAGGACGGGTGGGTCAGCGCCGCGAGGAGCAGCGCGCGGTCAAGGAACGCCACTCCCAGCCGCCCTTCGAGCGCGGCCAAGGAGTCCGGGGCGGGCGGGGTCGAGGCGGGTTCGGCGGTCACGAATACCACGCCTGAGCCTTTCCCATCGGCCACGCCCCGCCGCGCGTACGATGTTGACGCTGTGCGCCGAAAGCCCAGCAACGGCCTGACTCTGGGGAGCGTCAGCCGGGTCTGCAAATCCTAGGGAGACGGTTGAACAGTGTCAAGAATTGTTCATCCGCCTACGCGAGATATCCTCCAAACCTCGACTTCTGTCAACAAACAGATTACGGCACGCGTTTCGGTGGCAGCGCTCCGACGCGCCCTCCCAGCGCCGTTGCGCCGTCTCCTCGCCGCAGCCGAGGCGACCGCGATCGACCGAGGCCTGACGCTCTGGGCGGTTGGCGGCGCGCCGCGCGACCTCGCCTTTGGCGAACCGCTGAACGACCTCGACCTCGCCATTGACGGCGACGTCGCGCGCTTCGGCCACGCCCTCCGCGCGCGGCTGCCGGGTATCGAGATCAGTGCGGCCTCCGCCTTCGGCACGGTCGCCCTCACGCTCAACGCGGCAGGCGGATCCGTGCGCCTCGACCTCGCGCGTCTGCGCGCCGAGACGTATGTGCGTCCCGGTGCGTTGCCCGACGTACGCTGGACACGTTCCATCGAGCGCGACCTCGCGCGGCGCGACTTCACGGTGAACGCGATCGCGCTCGGCCTGACCGGCGGGCAGCGCAACTGCGTGGTCGATCCCTTCGGCGGGATCGAGGACATCGCGGCCCGTCGGCTCCGCGTGCTGCACCCCCGCTCGTTCGAGGACGACGCGACCCGCCTCTGGCGCGGCGCCCGCCTCGCCGCGGCGCGGCGGCTGCGCCCGGACGCCGAGACCGCGCGACTGATCGAGGACGGAGGCCGCTGGGCTTGGACGATCTCTGGCGATCGCTGGGTCGGAGAACTCGACTTCACCACCAGACGCGCGGGCGGCGCGGGCGTCGCTCGCCTGCTCGACCGGTGGGGCGTGCTGCGCGCGATCCATCCCGCGTGGGCACTCGACCCGCGGAGCATGCGGGCCCTCACGCGTCACCCTGAGCCGATGCCCCTCGCCCGATTCGTCGCGCTGCTGCTCGCGCCGCTGCCCGAGGCGGGCACGATCCTCCAACGCCTCGCCGCCTCGCGCGACGTCGCCGAGGCCGTGCGACAGGCCGCACGCCTGCTTGCGATGGCGTCGCCGCCATCCGTCGAAGCGCTTCTGGCGTTGGAGAGGACGGGCGCGGAGGCGCGCCTCGCCGCTCGATGGCTCATGCCGGAGCGCGTCGCGGACTGGCGAGCCCTCGATCGCTGGGAGAGGGCCGCGTCCGCCCTCAGCCCTGACGAAGTCGTGGCACTTGGCGTGGCGCGCGGCCCCGCGCTGGGGAGCGTCCTGCACGAGTTGCGTCGCGCCCGCTTCGAGCGCACCCTGACCTCGAAGGCCGCCCAACGCGAACTGGTGCGGCGCGCCGTAGAGCGCGAGGGATAGCGATGAGCGACGCGAAGGTCTGCGGCATCTGTGGCGACGCCAGCGACCCCACACCCGTCGTCGTCTGCATCGAATGCCTGACGCCGTTCCACCTCCGCCTGCGGAAAGACGAGCCGGGCAAGGACTGCGGCGACGCGATTCTCGGCGATTCGATGGGGATCGAGATGATCTGCAGCAACTGCATCGGGGAGCGGCGGCTGGGCGCTGACCCGGGCAACACGATGCTCTCGATGTTCGCCGCGATGACCGAGGGCCGCCTCGTCCCGCCCGAGGCACCACGTGCGCCGCGGCAACCAGACGCCCCCCAGACCCCGCCTCCACGTCCGTCACGTCCCGCCCCTGCGCCGGCAGCCGAAGACCGTCCGCGCCGCCGGTTCCGCCGGATCGACTCGTGAGCGAGGCCCCCGCCGGACGGCCGGGGCGGGCGATCTCGTCACTCCTGATCCTCGCAGTGGGACTGCTGCTCGGGCGGCTCTCCGCGCAACTTCCCGAGGCGGCGAGCGGCCTCGTGAACCTGTTCATTGCCGCGCTCATCGCGGTCTCCGTCACGATGATGTGGCGTCGCTGGGCGCGGCGTACTGTCGAGCGGCGGCGGCGCGAGCAACGCGAACGACGGGAGCGTGCGGACCGGGCCGCGAAGCAGCCATAGGGCAGCCGCAGACTCAGCCAGGACGCACGCGTCGCGCAAACCACGTCGCCTCGCCCGCTGTTGGAGGGGCATCGACTCCCGGCACCGGCGTGAAGCCACACCGCAGCATGTAGTACAGGCCGCGTCCGTTCGTCCGCGGCACGCGCGCGAGGACGCGTGACGCGCCCTCCTCGATCAGGCGCCGCTCCGCAAGGAGCAGCGCCTTCGTCGCGAGCGAGCGTCCGCGTGAGGCCGGGGCGACCGCGACCGCGAGCAGCGCCGCCTCACTCGCCCGCGGGCAGTCGCGGACGACGGCCACGATCCCGTCCGGTGCGCCCGTCGTCCTCCGCCCCTCGCGGAGCGCATAGATCGAGCCGGCGTCCGGAAGCGCGGGTGGTTCGCCGGTGAGCCCGCGGTCGACGCCGTCTAGGAGCCCCTGGCGGATCCCGGGGTCCGCCAGCAGTGCCTCGCGCGCAGGGCCGGCGACCTCGACCAGCGTGACTCCGAGGCCGCTCGCCCACGCCGCACTCGTCCCGACGGGCATCAGCGCGGGTCGAGCCAGCGTGTCACGGCGGCAGGCATGTCGTCCGCGCGCAGGCGGCGCACCTCGCAGTCGGGCAACGCGTCGATGAACGCGGGCCCGTACTCGCGTCGTGTCACGCGGCTGTCGAGCACCACAAAGACGCCCCGGTCCCTCGAACCGCGGATCAGCCGCCCGAAGCCCTGGCGGAAGCGGAGAATCGACTGCGGTAGCGCGAACTCGTCAAACGGGTTGTCGAACTGCTCCGCGCGGCCGGCGTAGACCGGGTCACTCGGCACCGGGAACGGCAGGCGCGCGACGGCAATCTGTGAGAGCGCCTCCCCCTGTACGTCGATCCCCTCCCAGAACGCCGCCGTCCCGAGCAGCAGCGTCCGCGGGCGCTCGGTCAGCAGCCGCAGCAGTCGCGCCGGCGAGCCGTCGACGCCCTGCGCGAGCACCGTGAGGTTGTCCGCATGCAGCGGCTCGCGCAGCGCGTTTGCGGTTGACCGCACGGCCTGATGCGAGGTGAACAGCCCGAGCGTGCGCCCCTGAGCGGCCCGCGCGAGCGCGCCCAGCGTCTCCTGCACGGCGCGGTCGTAGCCCGGCATGCCGGGTTCCGGCAGGTCGTTGGCGACGAGGACGAGGACCGCGCGTCGGTAGTCGTATGGCGACGGCACCTCAAGTGTCCGCGGCTCGTCCAACCCCAAGCGTCGCGCGGCGAACTCGAACGAGCCGGCCGTGGTCAGCGTCGCCGACGTGACCATGACGGACTCGCGTCCGGCATAGAGGTCGACGGCGAGCCGCCCCGCCACCTCGAGCGGCGCGAGGTTGAGTCGCACGTCGCCCTCGCCTGACGTGAGCCACGCGATGTCGTCGCGCGTTGGACGCAGCACGGTGCGGCGCAGCGAGTCACGCGCCCCGACCAGGGCCTCGACGGCATGGCCGACCTCGCCGCGCAAGGCCTCGACGTCCGGCGCGTCCTCGACGGCCGCGAGGCCGTCGCGGATCGCGCCGAGGCGGTCGAGCGTCACCGCAAGCCCCATGTCCGTGGTGACCGCAGCGCCTTCGACTTCTTCCCATGCCGGCTGCGCGCGACGCGCGGAGGTGAGCGAGACCTCAGACCGGCCGCCCGGTCGCGTGTCTTCCTGGTCCTCGATGAAGCGGCGCACTGCGTCGACGAGGTCGCGGACGTGTTCGCGTGCGCCCGTCACGGCGGTGTCGAGGTTCGCTGCGGCGGGAGCGAGCCCGGCAGTCGGCGCGAGCGCCTGCACCGGGCCGCGGGCCAGGCCCTGCACGCGTCTGGCCAGTCCGGCGGCGCCATGCCGGTCCTGCGCGCCCAGGCCGTCCAGCCGGTCGCGCAACTCGCGCAGCGAAAGCGTCGCGCCGTAGTGCTGCGTTGCCACGTCCTCCAGGCGGTGCGCCTCGTCCACCACGAGATGGCGGAACGGTGGCAACACCTGGTCGCCGCGAGCGGCGTTGGCGAGCAACAACGAGTGGTTCGCGACGACGGCGTGCGCGGCGGCGGCGCGCTGGCGCGCACGCAGCAGGAAGCAGGAGCCGTCGCGCACGTAGGCGCAGCGCCGCGCGAGGCAGTCCGTCTCGCCGGCCGAGACCTGATCCCATGCGGGATTCTCGGGCGAGGTCATGTACAGCTCGCTGCGCTCGCCTGTCTCCGTGTCCGGGAGCCATGCGGCGATGCGGGCGAAGAGGCGCGCCTCCGGTTCGGTGCGCGGCGATGGGTCGAGGCGGACCGCGGCCCAGCGTTCCAGACAGAGGTAGTTGGTGCGCCCCTTCAGGAGTGCGGTGCGCAGCGTCCCGACCGGCACGCCCGCGTAGCCCTCGACGATTGCCGCGGCGAGCGGCAGGTCTTTCGTCGCGAGCTGGTCCTGCAGGTTGAGCGTGTGCGTGGAAACGACGACGCGGTCGTTGTTGCGCAGTGCGTGGAGCAGCGCTGGCAGAAGGTAGGCGAGCGACTTCCCGGTGCCGGTCCCGGCCTCGACGGCGAGGTGCCCGCCCTCGTGCAGGTTCTCGGCGACGGCGCGAGACATCGCCTCCTGCCCCGCCCTCCGCTCGTAGCCGGGGAACAGATCATCGCGGGCTGCCGCCGCAGCGAAGAGCGCGTCCACGTCCGAGGCCGTGACTGGACGTCGCTCGATGTTTGGGGTGAGCGTGGCCGGCGCCGGCAGCGAGGGCGGCAGCGGCATCCGCGCGAGGATCGCACGCGCTTCATCCTCGGTTGGAGGCACGTCGTGACGGCGCGCCAGGGCGTCGTCGATCAGCCGCGTGACCCGCCATCCCGCGCGCTCCGCGAAGATCCGCACCTCCAGCAGCAGCGGGCGCGGCATCGCCTCCAGCCGGTCGAGGAGCGCGAGGAAGATGTCGCGCGTCGCCTCGGCGTCCGCGAGCGCGCGGTGCGCGACCGGCATCGAGACTCCCACGGCCGCCGCGAGTGAGCCGAGGTTGAGCCGGTGCGCGGTCGGCAACAGGACGGAGGCGAGTTCCCACGTGTCGTAGGACGCGCCGGCAGGGATGATCTGCTCCGCGGCGAGGAACGCGAGGTCGAAGGCGATGTTCTGGCCGACGATCGCGCGGTCGCCGATGAACTCCCGCAGGCCAGACGCGACCTCGTGGAAACGAGGCGCGCCGGCCACGTCGGCGTCCGAGATGCCGGTGAGCGCACGGACCTCCGCCGGGATCGGCCGGCCCGGGTCGACGAACGTCGTGAACGTCTCGGCGCGGCCCTGCCGGTCGAAACGCGTGGCGCCTACCTCGATGATGACGTCGGAGTCCAGGCTCAACCCGGTGGTCTCCAGGTCGAGCGCGACATATGACTCAGCGGGCATCAGCCCGACTTCCCAGGCGGCGCGCGGCCGCGTTAGACCGAGGGGTAGAGATTACTCCGCCCGGCCGGAGACGGCGTCGATCGAACCCTGCTCGAACCGCACCCAGCGCCCGTCTTTCTTCTTGTGGACGGCCTCGAAGCGTCCCTCGTGGAGTTCCTCCAGGAACTCCTCCGGGGTGGTGATCGGCTTCTCGAACCCCGTGGCGAAGGTGCCAATACCGCTCGTCGAGTGCGCGTCGGAGCCGCCGGTGCCGCTGATGCCCAGCAGCCGGACGACCTCCAGCGCGAACTCGTTCTCCTGCGGGGTGTTCGCGCCGTTCGCGACCTCCACCGCGTGCACGAGCTTGAAGACCGGCATCCGCTCGGCCGCCTCCGCTGGGGTCATCTCGAACTTCACGCCGGTGCGCATCGCGGTCACGGGGTCGAAGAGACGGCGGAACGGGTGGGCGACGATCAGGAAGCCGCCCACCCTGTCGAGTTCCTCGCGCAGTTTGGCCGCTCGGCGGATCCCGGGCAGGTACGTCCGCAGCCCCACGGCCAGCATGTGGCCCATGTCGGTGGAGACTTCCATGCCGAAGTTGACGAAGAAGTCGGGGTGCTGCGCGCGGAAGCCCGCCTGGTGGTGGGACTCGTGCACGTTGTCGTGCTCGGTCATGTTCACGCCGGACAAGCCGATCTGGCGCGCAATCTGCACGAGTTCGCTTGGGTCGAGCATGGAGTCGGACGAGGTCGGTTTGGTGTGGACGTGCATCTCGATGATCGAGCCACGCAGTCCGTCTTGGAGTTCCAGCGGAGCCTCCTCGTCCGTCCGCGCCCATCAGCGGGTGGCGGCGGGTTTATGGAGGATAACGACCGGCCGTGTTCCCGTCACGGCGGGATCGAGGCGGCACCTCAGGCGCGGGCGGCGAGGAACGGCAGCAGGCCCGAGAAGGCCGCGAGTGAGGTCAGCCATGTCGCCCAGATGGCCCGCCCCTCCCAGCCCAACTGCCATCCGCGCGCCACGGTGTAAACGAGTGCCGCGAGCAGGTGGATCGCCGCGACCCCGGCAGTAAACCTCGGCTGCCCGGCGAGGTGGTAGGCGACGCCTGCGAAGATCCCGGCCAGCGTCCATGCAATCACGAACGCGTTGACGGCGACGATCCCGAAGATCGGCAGGGAGACGTTCAACCCGGTCGGTGGGCGCACCTTCGCCCGCGAAAGTCCGAACATCAGGTAGCCGGTGCCGGCGAGCGCGACGGCGAAGCCGCTGACCCAGCCGGCCAGCACCGCCGCGAAAAGCGACGGCTCCGCCTCGATCAGCGCGATCACGCCTTCCCCCCGTGCGCCCCCTCCGCCGGCAGCACCTGGACGGCCAGCGCGGCGGCGCGAGGGAGCGTGTGTGCCTCGATCACGTGTGCCCCCTCTGTGCGGAAGATGCGCCGCAGCTCCTGCATCTTCGCGCCCTCCAGCACCAGCATGAAGACCGCGGGGCCGGACCCGCAGAGGTGCAGTCGAGGCGCACCCGCCGCGTGATACTTCGCGTAGTGCGCGATCAACTCCGGCTCGCTGCGCTCCACGACGGCCTCGAAGGTGTTGATCAGGTCCGCAGTCGGTGGCGGCGCGTTGCGCGCGATCCGTTGCGCGAGGCGGTGCGTGCGGTGGCCGTCCGTAAAGTCGTGCGGGTGCACCGAGGCGTAGCGGAACGCCGTCTTCGACGCGCGCTGCGGCACGGGCGGGATGAGCAGGAGCATGCGCATCGGCCGCAGGTCCTTCAGCGGTTCGACGACCTCGCCGCGGCCGGAGCAGAACGCCGTGCCGCCATGCAGGAAAAACGGCACGTCCGACCCGAGCGTGGCGGCGAGCGCCTCGAGACGCCCCGGCTGCCACTCGACCCCCCAGAGCCGGGTGAGCCCGCGCAGCACGGCGGCGGCGTCCGAGGAACCGCCGCCGAGGCCGGCGGGGGACGGGATCCGCTTCTCGACCTCGATCCGCAGGTCCGGAGCGCGCCCCAGCAGTTCCGCCATCTTCCGTGCCGCCCGGCCCGCGAGGTCGTCCGCCGGGTCGATGCCCTCGGCGTACGCGCCGGTGATCACAACTTCGAGCCCGGCGCCCTCGGCGCGCGGCCGGAGCGAGATGTGGTCGGCGAGGTCGAGCGTCGTCATCACCGTCGCGATCTCGTGGAAGCCGTCCGAGCGTTTGCGCAGGATCTCGAGCGCGAGGTTGATTTTGGCCGGCGCCAGCAGGCGAAGCCCTCCGGCCTTACTCATCGTCCAGGCCTTCATCGAGGTCTTCGTCGAATTCTTCGTCTACCTCATCGCCGCCAGGTTCCCTGGCCTCGCGCGCCTCGAGGAGGTCGGGGTGGCGGCGCTTCATGATGCCGTATAGCCGCTCCCAGTCCGCGACCTGGAGGTGCTGCGCGCGCGCCGTCGCCTCGATGCCCGCCTCCGCGAGGATCGCGAGGACGGGCGTGCGCTCCAGCGTGAACTCGTCGGTCAGCACGTTGTGCAGTTGCTTCCGCGGCTGCGCGAACCCGGCGCGCACGAGGTGGAAGAACGCCTCGATCTCCTCCGCGGGCAGACCGAGCGCCGGCGTGGGGAACTTCTCGATCGCCACGACCGCCGACTGCACCTTTGGCGGCGGCCAGAACGCCGTGCTCGGGACTTCGAACAGCAGCTTCGGCGCGCCGTACACCTTCACGGAGATCGAGAGCAGCGACTCGCGCCCGGTGCCGCCGACGATCCGCTGGGCCACCTCGCGCTGGACGAGCACCACGATCCGCTCGGGCCCGGGCTGGGCTTCCAACAGCCGCCGGACGATCGGCTGCGTGATGTAGTAGGGGAGGTTGCCGCACGCGGTATACGGCGGCTCCGCGCCGCCCTCCGCGAGCAACTCGTCAGGCTCGTAGTCCATCACGTCCGCAGCGATGATCTCCAGCTGCGCGAACTCCTTCAGTCGCGCCCGCGTCGACGTGGCGAGTTCCTCGTCGAGCTCGACGGCGACCACGCGCCCGGCGAGGTGTGCGAGCTCCTCGGTGAGCCCACCCGGCCCTGCGCCGATCTCCAGCACCGTCTCGCCGCCCTCTGGGCAACAGGCACGTGCGATGTCCGCGAGGATGAACTGGTCGATCAGGAAGTGCTGGCCGAGCGCCTTTCTCGGCTGCACGCCGAGGCGGCGGAGATACTCCGGCACATCCGGCAGGGGCGCCTTCGGCCGCTGCGACTTCGGCACCGAGGGCCGCCGCCGCGACGCCACCGAGGAGCGCTTGCGCGGGCTCATCCCCGGCCTCGGTGGCGGATCGCGGTTGGGTTTTGGGGGTGGCCGTGCCCCGCCTTCGCTCGGTTGCGCTGGCTTACTCCTGCTGGCTGGCTCAAGCCCGGCGATCCCGTGGCACCCGACGTCATCGACTTACCGTTGCTGCCTTCCGGCCCTGGCGGGGTTCGCCGCGCGTCGCCGCACGGGACCAGGCTCTCAACACTGCCCGGCGCTCGCAGTCCCTTCGCAGCCGTTCTATGGCGGGCATTCAGCCCCGCTGAAGCGGATTGCGGGTACAGGGCGCCGCTAACTCCCCGCCTAGCACGACCACACTCAGCGTAGCAGCCGGCCCCCTTGCAGGCAGCGACGCCGCCGAGGCCGCTCACCCGCTCCGGCGATACACTCGCCCTCTGGGTCGCCTGACGTCCAAGGACGGAGAAACGCGTGCGCGTCCTCTCGCTGAGCCACCGCCTCCAGCACCGTCAGGTGGACAACCACACGGTCCTGAACGCGCCCAATCTCGCCGACTACGAGGCGATCGTCCTCGACATCGCCGGCACCGCCGAGGTCGTCCGCCGCGCCGCGGTGGGCGAGGGCAACTTGCTGACGTACGCGGACGCTCCCGTGGTGAACGGCGACGGCGCGGATGGCGGGATGTCACTTGCCGCGCTGCTGGACCGTCGCCGCGAGGAGTTCGCGCGCGCCCTCGATCGCGGCGCGATCGTCGTCGTGTTCCTCGCGCCGCAGTCACGGATCACCGGCGTGATCGAGAAGCAGGGGCTGGACCGCTACTTCCTCCTCCCCGCCCCGCTTGGCATGGCGTGGGACACCTCGACCGTCCGCGCCTCCGAAGGCAGCCAGGGCGCCGTGGTCGACCACGCCCATCCCTTTGTGCGCGTCTACGAGACCTACGCGAAGCAGATGCTCTACCGCGCCGCGCTGGACGACCGCGCGCCCGGCTTCGGCGCCCATGCGCACGTCTTCCTGCGTTCCGCCGGAGGCTCCGCGATCGGCGTCGAGGTGCGCGTCTCGCAGGGCCGCCTCGTCTTCATGCCGACGCCGCAGAACCCCGACTCCGACTGGCTCCCACCGCTCGAGGGCCAGGCGATGGTCGACGCCTTCGCCGACGCCCTCGCCCTGGCCGATGACGACGTGCCGCCGTGGGGCAGCGAAATGCCCGTCCCGGGGCTGGACGCTCAGGAAGCGCGCGTCCGCGAACTCGTCGCCGCCGTTGAGCAGGCCGAGGAGGCCCGCGCCCAGGCGCAGCGGATCGCGAAGAGCCTTTCCCGCGTCCGCCAGGTGCTCTGGGCCGGCAGCGAGGCCGCCCTAGGCGACGCTGCCGCGGCCTGCGCCCTCACCCTCGGCTTCGAGGTGGCGGAGTCGGAAGCCGGCGAGCCGCTCTGGCTCGACGGTGACCGCTCCATCGAGGTGGTCGTCGCCTCCGACGAGGGCGCGGTGGAGATGGGCCCGCACTACCGGCTGCGGCAACGGCTGGAGGCGATCATCGCGTCCCGGGCGGTCGCGCCCCGCGGAGTGATCGTCGTGAATGGCCAGCGCCTCACCCGTCCGGACGAGCGCGCGCGCGAGGTCTCCGATGCGCTACGGGTGGCATCGGAGTCGGTCGGGTACGCGCTCCTGACGTCACGCTCGCTGTACCGCTGCGCGCTGGCCGCCCTCGAGGGCGCGCCGCAGGAGCGACTGGAGGCAATCCGCGCACGGATCGCCTCGACGAACGGCCTGGTCGAACTCGATGACCTGCTGGGCGAGGGCGGCTAGACCAGCGGCCGGTCGAC
>SCTU01000284.1 GCA_004297315.1 Dehalococcoidia bacterium
GACCTCGTCGTGTACATCCGCAGCATCGGCGACGACTGGCAACACCCGGAACGGCGGGCCGTCGCCGCCGTCGCCGAGACGGTCGGTGTGCACGACGGCCGGCCGCAGACGCGGCTCCTGCATCGCTGGATCGAGGCGAGCGACCGCTTCGAGGTCGTCGAGGAGTCGCAACGCCTCGCTGCCGCGACGATCGCACGCTATCGCGAGGGGTTCGCGAGGGCCTGAGGGTCCGAGTCTACGCGGACGCCGGCGGGATCAACGCCTGGAGCGCCGCCTCGTCGCCGCGCTCCATCGCCTGTTCCGCCTGCAACGACGCCTCGTCGCGGTAGATTGAGGCGACGGCGAGTGTGCGCCCGGCCTCGCGGAAGGCGACGATGCAGTCGCGGCCGGCGATGTCGCCGGAGACGTCGATGCGGTCCCAGTGCTCGGCGTGGCCGACGTAGTTGATCGGCACGTCGTAATGCTGACTCCAGAAGAAGGGGACGGCATCGAAACGCCGCCCGCGGCCGAGCATGTTCAGCGCGGCGGTGTGCCCCTGGCGTTGCGCCACGACCCAGTGCTCGACGCGGATCGACTGTCCGCTGTGCTGGTCCGGCCAGCGCGCGATGTCTCCCGCGGCCCAGATTCCGGGGACGCTCGTCGCGAGGTATTCGTCGACGACGACGCCCTTGTCGATGGACACCGCGGCGGCCTCGGCCAGGTCGAGCGCCGGACTGACGCCGACGCCGAATACCACCAGGCCCGCCTCGATCCGTGTGCCATCGTCGAGCGTCACGCTTCGCTCGTCGATCGCCGTCACCTTGCGTTCGAGGTGGAAGTGGACGCCGTGTTCCACGTGCAGCGCCTGGACGAACTCCCCGAGTTGCGGGCCGAGGACGCGCTCCATCGGGATCGCTTCGGGGGCGACCACGTGGGTCTCGACACCGCGCGTGCGGAGTGAGGCCGCGACCTCGAGGCCGATGAAGCTCGCGCCGACGACGACGGCGCTGGGGACGCCCTCGCGCGCAGCCCCGGCGATGATCGCGCGGCTGTCGTCGAAGGTGCGCAGGTAGTGGACGTGCGGCAGGTCGCTGCCGGGCGTGTCGAGCCGCACCGGCTCGGCGCCGGTCGCGAGCAGCAGCGCGTCGTATTCGAGCGATTGTCCGTCGTCGAGATACACGCGGCGCGCGCCGGAGTCGACACGGACGGCGCGGCGGCCGAGCAGCAGTTCAATGCGCTGCCCCTTGTAGAACTCGGACGAACGCAGCGGGATCCAGTCCTCGGGCGCGGTGCCCGCGAGGTAGTCCTTGGAGAGGTTCGGCCGGTCGTATGGGAGATACGCATCGTCGGTGACGATCGTGACCGGGCCGGCGTAGCCCTCGAGGCGCAGCGTCTCGGCGGCGGCGTTGCCGGCAGCCCCGCCGCCGACGATCACCACAGATGACGGCGGCGCAGCGATCGGCGCGGGGCGAGGCTTCGCCTCCAGGGGCGCGCCGACGAAGAGGCGGCCGTCGCGCTCGTCGATCGCGTAGGCGGTCAGCGGCTTGTACGCGGGGGGCTGCACGACCGCCCCCGTGCGCACATCGAACGCGGCGTGATGCCAGGGGCAGTGCACGCACGCCCCATCGAAGAGGCCCTCGGCGAGCGGCCCGCCGTAGTGCGAGCAGGTGGCCTCAAGGGCGAAGACCTCGGAGCCCCGGCGGGCCAGCAGCACCGGCGATCCGCCTGCGTGGCCGAGCAGCATCCCGCCGTCCGGGATCGCGGACGGCAGAGCGCCCTCGGTGGCCAGGTCCGGGCCGGACAACTCGGCGGGCTGGTCACTCATGCCGTCTCCTAAGTCCAAGGACGCTCACGCGAGCGTTCCTTTGAGAGTAACTCCGAGCGGCAACCAGGTCTTGTTACAATGTTGCAATCAGACGGCGGCGCGCCGGCGCATCGCGGCCAGGGTCGCTTCCAGCGTGAGCGGACGGCGTCCGAGCGGGAAGCGACGGCTGGGGTCCGCGACCTGCCGTTCGCGGAGCGTCTCCAGCAGGAGGCGCGTTTCGCGCCTCGGCAGGCGGGCAAGCGACCACGCGAGTTGTTCCTCGAAGCGCTCGCCCCAGATGGGGATGGGCAGGTAGATGCGCCGCCGTCGATGGCGGGAGTGGCCCCAGCCGCGCACGATGGCGCCGAAGCTCGTCCGCGTCGCGCCAGTGATGTCGTAGACACGCCCTGTCATGTCGGGCTCGTCGATCGCGATCCGCAGCGCCTCGACTACGTCGCCGAGGGCGACTGGCTCGACCTCGACGCCCCGCCACCGGAAGAGCGGCACGACGGGCGAACGGTCGACGGTGCGGCGCATCATTTCGAACAGCAGGCTGCCCCGGCCCACGATCAGCGGCGCGCGCAGCACGAGCCACGCGAGCCCGCCCTGTCGCACGGCGAGTTCGGTGGCCCAGCGCGCGATGAGGTGCTGCCCGCGGGCCTCGGGCGAAGCCCCCACGTTGCCGAGGTAGATGACGCGCTTCACGCCGGCCGCGCGCGCCGCCAGCAGCGCGTTCTGCACGGCCTCCAGGTCGTTCCCCACGACGTCGCCCGGGACGTCCAGCGTGTGGACGAGGTAGACGAGGGTGCGTACTCCGCGCATCGCCGCCTCCAGGCCACGGCCGGTCGCGAGGTCGCCCGTAACAGCCTCGACGCCCTGGTCACGCAGGCGGACGGCGTCGAACTCGCGGCGGACGAGAGCGCGGACGAGGCGAGGCGTCCCGTCCGGGGACGGACGGGACCGCAGTTCGTCGAGCAGGGCGGTGCCGACGAACCCGCTCGCCCCGGCGACGAGGATCGTCATGGACGGGCCCTGGCCTCTGGCCTCGCTACCAGGTGATTGCGCCGCGCTCTGCGCCGGAGACGACGCGCGCGTACTTCGCGAAGACGCCCTTCGTGTAGTGCGGCGGCAAGGGCTTGCGCGCGGCCAGCCGGCGCGCGATCTCGTCGGCGGGGACGTCGAGGTCGAGGCGGCGCTTCTCGATGTCGATGACGATCGTGTCGCCCTCCTGCACCGCGCCGATCGGGCCGCCGGCGGCGGCCTCGGGCGCGACGTGCCCGGCCATCAGCCCGTGCGTCGCGCCGGAGAAGCGGCCATCGGTCAGCAGCGCGACGTGCTCGCCGAGGCCGGCCCCGACGAGCGCCGAGGTCACGCCGAGCATCTCGCGCATCCCCGGGCCACCCACCGGGCCCTCGTTGCGGATCACGAGGACGTCGCCGGGCTTGATCTGCTGCGCCAGCACGGCCGCCATCGCGTCCTGCTCCGCCTCGAAGACACGCGCGGGGCCGCGGTGCAGGCGGCGTTCCTCACCGGCGATCTTCACGACGCAGCCGGCGGGGGCGAGCGAGCCCTTCAGGATCACGAGGCCGCCGTTCGGGCTGAGTGCCTTTTCGACCGGGAGGATGACCTCCTGGCCCGGAGTCTCGACGGCGTTCGCGGCCTCCTGCGCGATGGTCTTCCCGGTGACCGTCATCACGTTGCCGTGCAGTTTGCCGGCGTCAAGCAGGCGCTTGGCGAGCAGCGGCGTGCCGCCGGCGCGGTCCCAGTCCAGCGCGACAAAGCGTCCGCCCGGCCGCAGGTCGCCGATCAGCGGCGTCTGGCTCGAGATGCGGTCGAAGTCCTCGATCTCCAGCGGCACGCCCGCCTCGGCGGCGATCGCGAGCAGGTGGAGCACGACGTTCGTCGAGCCGCCGGTCGAGGCGGCGCAGATGATGCCGTTCTCCAACGCCTCGCGCGTGATGATGTCGCGTGGGAGGACGCCGCGCTTCAGGACGTCCATCACGAGTTGCCCGGCCTCAAAGGCCACGTTCTCCTTGCGCGCGTCGGTCGCGCCGACGGTCGCGGAGCGCATCGGCGAGAGGCCGATGAACTCCATGACGGTCGCCATCGTGTTCGCCGTGTACTGCGCGCCGCACGCGCCGGCGCCGGGGCAGGCGACGGCCTCGAGTGCGTGCAGCCGCTCCAGGGACATCGTCCCGGCGGCGTGCTGGCCGACCCCTTCGAAGACGTCCTGGATCGTGACGTCGCGGCCCTCGAAACGGCCGGGGTCGATCGAGCCGGAGTAGAGTACGACACCGGGGATGTTCAGGCGGGCCAGCGCCATCGCGGCGGCCGGGATCGTCTTGTCGCAACCCACGAGGATCACCGCCGCGTCGAAGGAGTAGCCGACGCCGCACAGTTCGATGGAGTCCGCGATCAGGTCGCGCGAGATGAGCGAGGCCTTCATGCCCTCGGTGCCCATCGAGATCCCGTCCGAGATGGAGATCGTGTTCACCTCCATCGGCGTGCCGCCCGCGGCGCGGATCCCGGCCGACACCTGTGCGGCCAGTTCGCGCTGGTTGAAGTTGCACGGCATCGTGCCGATCCACTCGTGCGCCACCATGACGAGCGGCTTTTTGAGGTCGTCCGCGCTGTAGCCGACTGACTGGAAGTAGGAGCGGGCCGGGGCGCGGTCGGGCGCGTCGAGCAGCGTGCGGCTGTGGTGGCGGGTGTCGAAGGCCATGCGGGGGCTCCTCGCTGCGGGCGTCGTGTCGGGGCCGCGATCGTAGCAGCGAGGGCTGGTGGGGTCAGGTGCGCGCAGTCGCACGCTGTCGGTTGCCCTGACCCGGTACGCTGGCGCTCGATCCGGGCCTGAGGGGGCGCACATGGGAATTGGCGCACGCGTCCGGTACTGGCGCGACGCCTCGCTTCTGGGCGTCGCCACCATCGGCGCGTACGGCGTCGTGAACTACGGCTTTGGGGTGTTCATCGACCCCTTGCACGAAGACACCGGCTGGAGCACAGGCACACTCTCCTTCGCCTTCTCGGCCGGCGTGCTGCTCTCCGGCGCGGTCGCATTCCTCGCCGGGCGCACGCTCGACCGCCACGGGTCGCGCCCCGTGATGCTGACGGCGCTCGTGGTGGGAGGCCTCGGGTTCCTCGCGGCTGCCGAGGCCCGTCATGTCGCCTGGTTCGTCGCGTGCTGGGCCGTGACCGGCGGCGCCATCGCCGGCGGGCTCTACTACCACGTCACGATGGCGACGACCTCGCGGCTGTACAGCGAGCGACGGGCGGCCGCGATCAGCGTGCTCACGCTCATCGGCGCGTTCGCGAGCCCGATCTTCAACCCGCTGGTGGCGTGGATGGTGGAGGCGTGGGGCTGGCGCGACGCGCTGCGGGCGATGGCGGTGCTGATGGTCATCCTCGTGGGCCCGGCAGCGTTCCTTGTGCGCTCCCAGCCGGTGCCGGCGCCGCCGCGGCGTGCCGGGGAACGAGGCGCCTGGCGTGAGCCGGCGGTGTGGCGCCTGATGCTGGCGATGTGCCTCGGTGCCGGCGCGGCGAGCGCGCTGATCCTCCATCAGGTGAGCGCGATCCGGGCGCTCGGGCTGCCGCTCGCGACCGCCGCGGCGCTGGGCGGGGCGCGAGGGTTGATGCAGATCCCCGGCCGGCTGGTGCTCGCACCGTTGATCGGCTGGCTGGGCGTGCACGGGACGCAACTGCTCGCGTTCGCGCTCCTGGCGGCGGGCGCGGCGGCGCTGGTGTTCGCGGACGGCCTCGTCGCGGCGTGGTTCTTCGTCGTCGCGGCCGGCGTCGCGATCGGCCTCAGTTCGCCGCTGACCGGCCTGCTCAGTGCCGAGGCGTTCGGCGCGCGGCTCGGCACGCTCTCCGGCATGCAGCAGGCGGCGATGAGCGTCGCAAGCGCTGGCGGGGCGTGGCTGGCGGGGCTGGCCGTGGACCGCACCGGCGGTTACGGCCTGACGCTCGCGGGCATCGCCCTCCTCGAAGCGGGGGCGGCAGCGGCGCTGCTGTGGCAGCGGCGCGCTCTGCGGGCGAATCAGTCGGCGAAGGCGAGTGTGGCGGGCGTCGAGGCAGGCGACGCCCGCTAGTCCTCGTCCTCCGCGTCGCCGTCATCGGCGGACTGACGGGGCGGGACGGGCTCCTTCGAGTGGCCATTCGTGTGGATGCACTCGTGGGGGGCGTTCGCGAAGTCGAGCGGCTGCTTGCACAGCGGGCAGGTGGGCCGGCCACCCGCGACGGCCTGCTCGATGATGTGGATGAGCGTGAGCGCCTGCGAACGACTGAACGCCATCCGGAGCGTGGGCGTGTCCCGGCGCTCGGCGGCCTGCGGGTCGTCTGCGAGGAGGACCGCCTGCTCCTCCTCGGCGTCATAGTCGAGGCCCATGCGGGCAATCTGGAACTCGACCTGGGCCCGCTGCGGGAAGTTCCCGACCGGCTCCACGGTCCCGGCCGGCTGGCCGCGCCGCATCGACCGCTCCGCGAGCAGTTGCGAGATCGAGCGGCCGACGGCGGCGAGTTGCTCTTTCTCCAGCCAGAGGGCCACGTAGGTCGCGCCGGCGCGGGCGCGGAGGCGGAACGTGCGCTGGCCGGGCTGGCCGATCGCCTCGGCGTCGACGGCGTCCACGAGCCCGAGGTCGATCATGGCTCCCCCATCCGCGGGGCGAGCGTAGGCACCGCCCGGCGCGCGGGTCAAACCGCGTCCTATCATCGGCCTACGAGTGCGAGGAGCGCGTCATGCCCGCAGCCGGACCGGTCGACCTCGGCAGCCTGACGATTGCTGACGCGGACGCGCAGATCGCTGCTGGCCAGTTGTCTCCGGTCGCGCTGACCGAGGCCGCGTTCGAGCGGATCGACGCGACCAACACGTGCGTCAACGCGTTCGTGAGGCTGATGCGTGATTCCGCCCGCGAGGAGGCGCATGCCGCCGGGGCGCGCGCCGCCGCCGGGCAACGCCTCGGCCCGCTGGACGGCATCCCGATCGCCGTGAAAGACCTGTACGACACGGCCGGCGTCGTCACGGCGGCCGGCACCGACGCCTACCGCGAACGCGTGCCGATGGCGGACGCGACGGCGGTCGCGCGGCTGCGCGCGGCCGGTGCGGTCATCCTCGGCAAGACGAACACGCACGAGCTCGCGCTCGGCGGGACGACGAACAACGTCCACTACGGGCCGACGAGGAATCCCTGGCGGCTGGAGCGGGTCCCCGGCGGCTCGTCTGGCGGGTCCGGGGCAGCGCTCGCCGCCGGGCAGGCCCTCGGCGCGCTGGGGACGGACACCGGCGGCAGCATCCGCATCCCGGCAGCCTTCTGCGGCGTCACCGGCCACAAGCCCTCGTACGGGCTCGTCGGTCGGGGCGGCATCGTCCCGCTGTCGCTGACGCTCGACCATGCGGGGCCGATGGCGCGCACCGCGCTCGACTGCGCGCTCATGCTCGACGTCCTCGCGGGGCACGACCCGCGCGACGCCGGCTCGGTCGACCGTCCACCGGAGTCGTTCCGGGCTGGCATTGAGGGCGGGGTGGAGGGCATGCGATTGGCCGTGATCCCCTCGCTCGTCGAAGGCGGCGACGTGGCGACGCTCACCTCATTCGAGGCGGCGGTGCAGGTGCTGCGCGGCCTGGGGGCGACCATCAAGGCGGTGGAGCCGATGGCGGGCGAGGGAGACTGGCGAGCCACGGTGAACGGGCTGCTCCTCGCGGAGGGGGCGTCCTACGTCGAGCAGATCCTGCGGGAGCGGCCGCAGACGATCGGCGGAAGTGTGCTGCGGCGCATGCTGACGGGCCTGGAGATCAGCGCGACGGCGTATATCCGCATGCTCGACGCGCGCGTGCGCATCGAGCAGCGGTTTGAGGCCGCGCTGGTGGAGGGCGGGTTCGCCGCTTACCTCACGCCCACCACCCGCCGGACGGCCGAGCCGATCGTGGCCGACGCAGACGCGGACAGCGAGCCGATGGACAAGTTCCGCATCACGACGGTCTTCGACCTGACGCGCCAGCCCTCGATCTCTGTCCCCGCGGGCTTTGACGACGACGGACTGCCGGTCGGACTGATGATAAGCGGCG
>SCTU01000285.1 GCA_004297315.1 Dehalococcoidia bacterium
GCGAGCCGCCGGCCTGCCTGGAACTCCTCGAACTGCTGGTAGAAGCTCTCGATCGTCACCCCGTAGGTGCGCTGGAATGCCTTGCGCCAGTCCCCCATGCGCCCGCTCTCTCGCCAGAAATCGATGTAGGCGCTCGGCCTCGTGCGGTCGTTGAGCCATGCGATTGCCGCCGCGCCAACCCAGCGCAACTCGGACTCGTGGCATTCGGGGCCATCGCACGTCTGCAGCGCCGCGAGGTTCGTGTTGCCGGGCCGCGACAGGTAGCCTTCCTGCTCGCTGGTGTCGCCGCCGAGGTACGCCACGTGCCGGTATTCGGCGTAGCGCGCCGACCCCTCGAGGATCCAGTCCGGCACACCCCCGGCGCTTGCGGCGTGGTCCAACTGATCCTGCAACTGATGGAAGTATTCGTGGACGAGGATCGTCCGGAGCGGACTGTCAGGACTGCTGAGGTCGTCCCATGACTGCGCCGGGACGTGTGCATAGAGGTGGCGCGACACCACGTCCGCGTCCTCCACGCGCTGGTACCAGTACGTGGCATAGCCGGCCCACCGGCTGAGCCGCCAGGCCTGGACGCCTTCCTCGACCGAGGTGTGTTCCCACTCGGCAAACACCGGCGCCAGGTCGTCCTCGAAGTTCACGCCGAGCGCTACTCGCACCTCGGGCACCGCGATGCCCGCCTCCTCGCGCCAGTAGTCCTCCACCTCGGCGACGAGCGCGAGCGCAGCCATGCGCTGCCCGGCGGGGACGGCGTCACCGAACCTGACCGATGTGGTGGTCGCAGGACGGCTGACGCCAACTGCCTCTCGAATGGACTCCGGCGTCCGGGCGGCCCGGGCCGAGATGCTGCTTGGGCCAGTCTTGTCGGGTGCTTCGGCGATCTGCCGGATCGCTAACTGCGAGAGCATGGTGAGCAGGAACACTCCGATGGCTGGGGCTACGGAGAAGAACTTGGGCACGCGATAGTGCATTGGCCATCCCCGCCAGTGGACCACCGCGCAAAGAATCGCTTCACACGATGGGACGGGCAAGGGTTTTGCCTGATATTCAGGCCGATCTGCGTCTTGCGTGGGTCGACTGACCCAGTTGACGCGGCCGCAACTGCCGTTGAGTTCTGCAACGCACTTCGCGCGAGTGGTTCCTGGCGCGGCGTGGGCACGACCGCGGGGCCGCTAGAGGAGCGGTGTAGTCGTCGTCCCGGTCGGGACAGCCCGCACCATCAACAGGGCGAGGATGCCCATATGGACGATGGAGACGCCGAGCATCTGCAGCGCCAGCCGCGGGATGGACGACGTGGCGTCAAACGTCGAGGTCGCGGAGAGCAAGTAGATGGTGATCGCGAGCCCGAGCAAACGGGCAATGAGCGAACGGCGGTCGGGGTCGAGGTCGCGGAAGCGCACGCGGTACAAGTAGATCCCGAGGATGAAGATGTGCAGGACCACGAGGGATCCGGTGTATGCGAGCGCCGGCAGGTCGTCCTTCCACTGGAGCAGCGGGACGAGGGCGAACGAAAGCACGAAGACGGAAGCGGTCTTCGTCGCGAACAGGCGAGGGTTGCTGAGTACGAACCGCATGAGCACTTCCCCGTCGGGACGCCCTGATGATTCTGTGTCAGAGCGTGAAGGGCAACGGGCCAAGAGTTGTGCGGGACAACAGAAATCTGCGTATTCCTCGGCCGGTAGCAAAAGGATCGACGGGCGGATGAAGCGGCGGCGTCGAGCGCCGGTTGGATCAGTGCTGGCGAATGGTGTACACACATGGTGGGTGCATGACGCGCCCAATCGTGGCCCATTCGTCTAGCGGCCTAGGACGCCGCCCTCTCAAGGCGGAAACCACCGGTTCGAATCCGGTATGGGTCACCAGTCCTCTCAAGCGGCGCGCCGGCAGGTGCGCCGTCTTTGCGCCCTCGTACACTGGTCGTATGACGGCCGACGACCCGAAACAGGCCTACCGCGAGGCGTACGAGGCCTGGCAGAAGCACCTCAGCGGGGTGCACGACCTGCTGCTGGAGGGGCAGCGCCTTCCCCCCGAGCAGATCAAAGGGCTGCTGAACCGCGAGGCGCGCGCCAAAGAGAAGTACGACGAGGCGCGCCGGCGCCTGCTCGGAATCGACGACGCATGAGTATGGCCGCCGCCTGGCGTGAACGTGGTGTCCCCCGCTCGTTCCTGTTGGGGACGGCATTCGCCGTGGCGTGGTCGCCGTGCATCGGTCCGATCCTCGGGGTCGTCCTCACGCTGGCCGCGGCGTCCGGGACCGTGGCGCAGGGCGCGTTCCTGCTCGTGGCGTACTCAGCCGGCCTGGGCCTGTGGTTCATGGCCTTCGGGGCGTTCTTCAGCCGGATCGCGCCACGGCTGCGCCGTCTCGGGCCGTATCTCCCGAAACTGGCGATCGGGGCGGGGATCCTGTTCATCGTGCTGGGCTTCCTGATGATCTTCGGGGAGTTCCAGCGCCTGAACGCGGCTGCCCAGCGCGCCGGGTTCTTCTTCGGGGCCACCGCCGACGCCGAAGGCGAACTGAGCAAGGGCGTCGGGGGCTGGCTGGGGCCGGGGATCGCGTTCCTCGGCGGCGTCGTCTCGTTCCTCTCGCCGTGTGTGTTGCCGCTTGTCCCCGCCTACCTCGTCAACATCGCGGGCGAGGCGGTGCTCGAGACAGGTGACGCGCGGGCCAGCCGGACGCACGTATTGCTGAACGCCGGGGCGTTCGTGCTCGGGTTCGGCGTGCTGTTCACGGTGGTCGGCGCATCAGCCGGATTCGCCGGGACGCTCGTGTCGGAGCACCTCGATACGCTCGGGCGTGTCGGGGGACTGATCCTCGTCGTGCTCGGCCTGCAGATGAGTGAGCTCCTGCACCTGCCGTACCTCAACCGGACCTACCAGGTACGGATCTGACCGCCAGCGCGAGGACGCCACCGCGCGCTACGATGGCCGTATGGACGCCGACCACGGGCTCGACATCGAAGCGATCTTCCGCGTGATCGATGAAGCGCCGGTATTTGTCGTGCGCTTCTCCCTGATCGAACAGCGTCTTCTCGTGGACGCGAGGCCGGGCGCGGATGGCCAGCCGTTCGTCGAGATTGTCCCGCCCGTGAGTTCGGCCGCGGAACGCTACCGCTATCTCCAAAAGATGCGTCCGGAGGTCGCGCTGCCTGAGCAGATCACCGTCTTCTTCTGGCCGCGCGCGTTGCAGGTCATGCGCAACCTCGGCGTGTGTGAGCGCATTGAGGCGCGTCTCGAGCGCGAGGGTGGCGTGGCCGCGGTCGAACGCGTCCGACGCGTGTTCCGCGATGCCGAGCGGCTCGAGCGCGCCGACGTCGTCGCAGCGATCCGCGGCGGCGAGGGGTACGAGACGGTCTGGGAGCGCCCGCGCGCGTAAGCCTCGGCTTCACCGGCGGAACGTCGGGCGGGCCTCTGCTACGCTCGCCCTCACGACCAGGACAGGGACCTCATGCCACGCGTCATCGACCTCCGCTCGGACACGGTCACGCGTCCCACCCCCGGGATGCGCGAGGCGATGGCGCGCGCCGAGGTCGGCGACGACCTGCTGGGCGACGACCCGACCACCCGGGCGCTGGAGGAGGCGTCAGCCGAGCGCGTCGGCAAAGAGGCTGGCCTCTTCGTGCCCAGCGGGACGATGGGCAACCTCGTCGCGCTGCTGACGCACTGCACCACGCGTGGCGATGAAGCGATCGCCGGCTCCGAGTCGCACATCTGCAACCACGAGGGCATGGGCTCCAGCGCGTTGGGCGGGATCCCCGTGCGCACCGCCCGAAACGACGCGCGCGGCTACATACAGCCCGCGGAGATCAAGGCGCTCGCGCGCCCCTGGCCGCGCACCGTCCTCGCCTGTATCGAGAACACGCACAACCGTTGTGCCGGCGCTGCCTTGACAGCCACCGAGATGCGCGACATGACGAGGGCGGCCCACGAGGCGGGCCTCCGCGTGCACGTGGACGGCGCGCGCATCTTCAACGCGGCCGCGGCGCTGGAGACGACGCCCGCCGCGCTCGTCGCGGACGCCGACACCGTGCAGTTCTGCTTCTCCAAGGGGCTCGGTGCACCGGTCGGGTCGATCCTGACCGGGCCGCGCGAGTTCATCGATCGCGCCCGCACCGTCCGCCGCATGGTCGGGGGGTCGATGCGCCAGTCCGGCGTCCTCGCCGCGGCCGCGCTTTACGCCCTCGATCATCACGTGGAGCGGCTGGCCGACGATCACGCCAACGCGCGCCGCCTCGCCTCCGCGGTCGCAGAGATGCCACACGTCCGGATGGACCCCGCCGGTACCGACACGAACATCGTCTACTTCGACTTGGTCGGGGTGGACGGAGCGGAGTTCCGGCAGGGCCTCGCCGCAGAGGGTGTGCTCTGCTCCGGCGTGTCCCCCACGCGGATCCGCTTTGTGACGCATCTCGACGTCTCCGCGCAGGATGTCGAGGCCGCAATCCCGCTGATCGCCCGCGTGCTCGAGGGGCTTCCCGCCGCGTGAGTCACCGCCTCCTGAGGTTGAGCCGCCTCGCATTTCTCCTTCCCGCGCTGCTGCTCTCCGGCTGCGACGGGGCGACGCCAGCTGGAAAGACCGAGGATGTCGTGGCGCGGGTGCCGTTCGCGCCCGGCGAGCGGCTTGTCTATGCGATCCAGGACACCACCGGTACGCGCCTCGGCACGGGCACCCTGAGCGTCGCACAGCAGGACGGGCACCTCTCGCTGCGGCAGAGCTACGAAGAAACATCGCCGCCGGCGGGCTTACCGCCAAGCGTGGACGGCGGCGCCGTCGAGGTGGACGCGAAGACGCTCCGCCCGCTCTCCGGCACGCGCCAGATCGCGCGTAGGGAGGGCAACGCGGTGCCGGTGGACGCCTACACCTGGACCTACGGCGAGTCGGACGGCAAGGACGTATTGCGCGCGACCGCCGTGAAGCATGGAAAGTCGCCGTCCCAGAAGGACATCACACTTCGCGACCACTACTACGACAACGAGAGCTCGCTCTGGCTCTGGCGGACGCTCGATTTCGTCGACGGGTACGACAAGTTCTACGTCTCCGCGAACCCGGTTGAGCAGGAGCAGCAGACGGTGAACCTCAGCATCCGCCAGCGCGAGACGGTCGAGGTGCCCGCGGGCAAGTTCGAGGCGTGGCGGCTGTTGTTTCGCAGCGGACGGGCCGTGCGGACGGCGTGGGTGAACGTCGCCGCGCCGCATGAGGTCGTGAAGTGGGACAACGGCGATGTCATCTTCGCGCTGGAGTCGTCCACCCGGCCCTGATCGAGCCTACTGGCTCGACCACAGGCACCCCCGCTTCGCCGCGCGCGCCTGCTCTTCGAGCGCGATCAAGGCGGCACGCTGAGCGCCGTCCTGCCGCCAAGCCAGCGCGAAGCCCTCGCGGACGAGCGCGGCGTCGATCGATTCGCCGCCCGCGGTGTAGACGTAGCGCAGTTCGCGCTTGAACGAGTCCTGCAGCCGCGCGTCCGGGACGAGTTGCACCTGTGCTGCGGCGAGGGCACGCGTGCGGTCGGTCGCCTCCTTGAAGCAGCGGTCGCCGCGCTCGGGCGTGTCGACGCCGTACAGCCGCACCCGCAGTTCGGTCTGCGCCGCACGGACGTCGATGGTGTCGCCGTCGACGATCTTCACGACGTCGACAAGGACGGCGTTCGGGAGCAGGGCCGACGCGGGAGCGGCTTCGGTGGCGGCCGCCCGCGCGTCGGAGGGCGGAGCGTCCTGCGGTCCGCTACCGTCGAGCCGTGCGAGGCCTGCCGCGATGAGCGACACGAATGCCGCGATCGAGGCGACGAGGAGGAAGACCTTCGACAGCGACTTTCGACGCAGCAACTCGTCCGGCGTGACCGCGGGCCGGGCCGGACGCCGCCGCGCGGGACGGCTGCGACCCCTGGCGTCGCGGTGGAAGGGAGGTTGGTCAGACATCCCTACGCGCGTGCCGGTCCGAAGGTGACGAAGCCCTCGGTGACCAGGCCGGCAAGATCGCCCCACGCGACGCGCGCGGCTGCGAGGGCGGCGCGGAAGGGCTCGACCTCGTCCGCCGCGAGCGCCACCACGCCGCCGGCGCGATACCGATCGCGCTCCTCGAACGTCGGCCCGGCGGCGGCATGGCCGGGCAGCGCCTCCACGGCCTGGACGAGGTCCCTGACCTGCCATTCATACAGCGTCTCCGCGTCGCGCAGCGCGAAGGCCCAGAGCGCATCGGCGGCATCGGGTGGTCCGGCGTCGGTCTCCACGCCGGCGCTCCACATGCCCAGGATGCAGGGGGCCAGGCCGCGCATGACGAAAGCCATGTGCGCCGGCGACGCCGCGAACGGCTCCAGCGCGGCGCGCCCGTCGAGCCACGTAGCAGCGATGACGAGGCCGGCGTCCGCCCCGCAGAGCACGCGGCGCGCGCCCGGCGCGCCGTCCATCGCGCGCGCGAGTTCGAGGGCCTTGGCGACGGCCTCG
>SCTU01000286.1 GCA_004297315.1 Dehalococcoidia bacterium
CCCGTCTGTTCCGCCTGGATCATCGCCCGCGCGAGGAGTCGTGCCTCCGGCAGGTCCAGCCGGGCGCCCATGTCGGAGATCGCCGCGGTCCGCGGCCGGCCGAGGCTCACCTCGCGCACGACGCGGCCGAACTCGACCGAGAGCGGGCCGCGCGCCTTGTCCCCCACCGCGAGCAGCGCGGCCTGCAGGCCCAGCCCTGCCTCGATGTTGGTGATGAGGAGGTCGATCACGTCCGGGAGGGCCTTCGCGACCGCCTGCCGGCGCATCAATGCCTTGCGTCGCAGCCACGTCCACGGGACATACAGGCCGACCAGCGCAAGCGTGCCCATCGCCGCGAGGCCGCGGACGTCGGGGAGGCGTCCCTCGGCGAGGACGGCGAGCAGCAGCAGTCCCGGCAGGGCGATGGCTGCGCTCAGCCAGAGCATGAAGAAGCTCGCGACGGTCATCGGCCGTCCCGCCTGCTCCAGCCGCCGGTCAACGGCGCGGACGAGGCGGCCGGGCGCCGGCGTCGCGGCGAGCACCCGGCGGATCGCCGGGTAGATCATCCGCTGTGCGAAGGGCTGGGCGAGCGGGGTGTCGAGCGTATTGGACTCGCCGAGGCGCTCGATCCGGCGTCCCACTGCCGCCTCGCGGGCCGGACGGAACAGCGCGAGGACCGTGAGCACAACCGTGAGGCCGCTCAGGGCCGGCAGCACGACTTCCACGCTACACCTCCAGTTTCGTCAGGCGCTTGATGACGACATAGCCGACGGCATCGAGCGCGAGCGCGGACGCCAGCATCACGCGGCCCATCGCTTCGGTGAACAGGCGCGTGTAGATATCGGGACTGATCGCGGACAGCAGGCCGACGATCACCAGCGGGAAGGCCGCGACGATCAGGGCCGAGAAACGCTCCTTCGAGGTCAGCGCGGACACCTCGCGTGCGAATGACATTCGGTCGCGGATCGTCTCGGCGACACCGCGCAGGATCTCGGCCAGGTTCCCGCCACTCGAGCGCTGCAGCGAGATGGCCGTCACGATCATGTCAAAGTCCGTGCTCTGCAGCCGGTCGTTCGCCTCCTGCAGCGCCTCGTCGATGTCGCCGCCGAGGCGGATGCGGTCGAGCATTCGCTGGACCTCGTGCGAGATCGGCGGTTCGAGTTCCCGGCACGCGGCGGTGAGCGCCTGCAACTGGCCGTAGCCGGTCTGGAGCATCGAGGCGACGACCTCGCACAGCTCGACGAGTTGTCCTTCAATCGCGGCGCGGCGGCGGCGCACGCGGATCCTGACGTACACAGGGGGGAGGAGTATCCCGACTACGGCTCCCAACATCAGGAACATGATGGAGACGCTGACGTCCGCTGAAATCGCCGTCGCCGCCGCGCGCCCGACGGCGAGACCCGCAATGACGGCGAGTAGGCGGATCGCTGCGTACTCGCCGACGCGCAGCGGGATGCCCGCGGCCTCCAGCGTCCGCCGGGTCGTCGCAGTCCAGGACCGCCCGCTGAGAAGCACGTCGACGAACCCGATCGAGGAGACGCGCTCATCCTGCAGGACGTTGGTCTGCCGCTCGTACGGCCGGGCCGGGTCGCCTGCCATCGTGGCGATCCGCGAGCGGGCACGGGTGTGTCCGCTCGGCACCATCCTGGCGACGCCGATCAGGCCGAAGGTGACGACGAGGCCGAAGGCGCAGGCGACGAGTACCTGTAGTGCAATCATGAGAGCCTCGCCCTCTCCGGAGTGCCCATCCAGACCTCAGAGACGCCGGCCCGTACGAATTTCTCCGCGAAGGCTGGTCGAATCCCCATCGCGACCAGTTTCCCGTCCACATGGCCGTCGGCGCCGATGCGTTGCCCTTCGAAGCGGAAGATGTCCTGGAGGGTGATGACCTCACCCTCCAGTCCGGAGACCTCCGTGATGTGCGTGACGCGGCGGCTGCCGTCCGTGAGGCGGCTGATCTGGACGATGAGGTGCAGCGCCGAGCCCATCTGCTCGCGGATCGCGCGCTCCGGCAGCGAAAGGCCGGCCATCATCACCATGTTCTCAATCCGCGAGAGCGCGTCTCGCGGCGAGTTGGCGTGGACGGTGGTGAGCGAACCCTCGTGTCCGGTGTTCATCGCCTGCAGCATGTCGAACGCTTCGATGCCGCGGACCTCGCCGACGAGGATGCGGTCCGGGCGCATGCGCAGCGCGTTCCGCACGAGGTCACGCTGCGTGAACTCGCGGCTGGACTCGCCGGTCGGAGGGCGGGCCTCGAGGCTCAGGACGTGTGGCTGACGCAACTGCAGTTCGAGCGGGTCTTCGACGGTGACGATGCGCTCGTGCCGGGGGATGAACGCGGAGAGCGCGTTGAGCAGCGTGGTCTTGCCGGAGCCAGTGCCGCCGGAAATCACCACGTTGATCTTCGAGATGATCGAGGCGCGGAGGAACCCGGCGACCTGCGGGGTGAGCGTGCCGATCCGGATGAGGTCTTCCACGTCGAAGCGGTCGGTCTGGAACTTCCGAATTGTGATCATCGGGCTTTTCACCGCGATCGGCGCGATCACGATGTTCACGCGTGAGCCATTGGGCAGGCGCGCGTCGACCATTGGGGCGGTCTCATCCAACCGGCGCCCGAGGGGCGCGACGATGCGGTCGGCGATACGCCGGATGTGGTCGACGTCACGGAACGCGATCGGCGAGGCAAAAAGGACGCCATCCTTCTCGTAGTACACGGCGTCCGGGGCGTTCACCATCACTTCGCTGATCTCGGGGTCGTCGAGCAGCGGCTGGATCGGGCCGAAGCCGAGCACCTCGTGCACGACGCCCTCGGTGATCGCCTGCCTCGTGACGACGGCCATCGACGGCGCCATGTCCGCGATGATCGTGGCGACCGCGAGTTCGACCTGGCGCCGCGACTCGTCCGGCGACAGGGCGTCAAGCATGCGGACGTCCAGTTTTTGGATGATCTGTTCATGCACCCGTCGCACCAGGTCCTGATGCGATTCGTCTGCGCGGGCGACCGCGCGGAGCGGGGGCCGGCTGCTGGGCATTGTCGTCATCGGGACCTTCCTCCAACCAGGCGCAGGCCGCCGAACGGCATGCGGACCTTGCTTCGGACCTCTCGCGGCGCGACGCCGGAGATCCCCTCTGCGATCTTGAGGACACAACGCGAGTACGGACTCGACGGCTCCGAGATGAGGATCGGCTTGCCCGTCTGCACCGAGAACCCCACGGTCGGGTCGTGCGCGATGAAGTACGAGACGTCAAGGTTCGTGGCCTTCATGACGTCCTCGGCCGTCACTGCGGCGGCGTGCGTGTTGTCGTTCACGACCAGCCGCACGTGCGACCGTTGCAGTTCCCATGAGTCGAGGATGCGCATCGCGGTCTTCGTGTCCTTCACGCTGGACATGTCAAGCGAGGTCAACAGCAGCACCAGCGCCGCCTCGTGGAGCGCAACGGCGACCACCTCGTTCATGACGCCCGGCGTGTCGACGATGACGTACTCATGCGTCTGCGCGAGCGAGTGGAGCAGCGACGTCACGTGCTCCGGACGCACCGCCCGCCAGTCGTCCGGCTCGTCGGCGGCCAGCAGCACGTCGACGCCCGACTGGTGGCGCTGGAGGTAGCCGCGCACGACGTCGCGCGTGACCATGGGCTCGTTGCGCGCCAGGTCGGCGATGCTCTGCTTCGCCTCCATGTCGAGCATGACCGCCACGTCGCCGAACTGCGCGTCGCTGTCGATGAGTGCGACCTCCTGGCCCGTCACCTGCCGTAGGGCGATCGCGAGGTTCGTGGCGAGCGTCGTCTTGCCGATGCCGCCCTTCGCGCCGGCGACCGTGATGATCGTCCCGCGCGCCGAGTTCAGTGCGTCACCCGGAGACCAACGCCCCATCTGGCGCTGCTCCCCCTGGGCCAGCACGTTGTTGACCGCGTCCCGCAGGTCCTCCGAACGGACCGGCGCCTCGAGGTAGTCCCGAGCTCCAGCGCGCATTGCCTGACGCATCAGGCTTGCGCTGGTCGAGGTCGAATAGACCAGGACCGGGATGTCGGGCGCCAGTTGCTGCAGCGCTTCGAGAGTCGCGAGACCTCGGACGGGGGGATCGTCCAGCGCGAGCAGGATCAGCGTGGGCCGGCGTTCTACGGAGAGCACAGTCGCCTCCGTGCCGTAGGCCGCTTCTCCCGCGACGTCCAGGCCGATGTGCTCCAACGTGCGCGACACGTCGAGGCGGCCTTCTTTGTTCGGGTCGACAATCAGCGCAGTGAGGTTGTAGGCCATTCCTGGAGGTGTCCTGTCAGTTCCCGCTCGACGCGAGGGTGGGGGAGGCGGACTGGCGTGTGGTCAGGCTCAGCGCCGGCTGGAGTGACGCGCGGCCCGTGTCGCCGTAGGGGCGGAGGGCGAGGCCGATCGTGCCGGACTTCGTCGCCATGAACAGCGCCTGCGCGTCGTCGGGCGTGACGGCCACCGTGACCGAACTCGCCTTCGGCTGCGGGTCCGCCCCGTCGACGCGCAGCGTCGCGGCGTCGCGCTCATTGTCGGCGGCGGGCGTAATCACCTGCCCCACAGCAAGCACGAGGACGTTCTGCAACGTGGTGACGACGACCTTATGCGTGCCGGGGTCCGCGCCATCCGCGCGCCGCGCCAGCTGGTCGAAGGGGCCGAACAAGCTTCCGTAGTCCGTCGAGACCATCACGTCGACACGGTCGCCGGGCACGACGAGCCCGCCGGCGGCGACCACTTCGCTGACCGGGACGGAGACGGCACGCATGCCGGGCGGGACGGAGTAGGCGAGCCCGGTGGCCGTCGCCTTCTCACCGCTGACGACGAGTTTGGAGGGGACGATCTGCTCGCCCGCGCTGATCGGGTAGCGCGTGACGTGGCCCGTGACCTCTCGGACCTCTGACGCCGCGCCGGCCAGCGCCAGGCTGGCGGGCACGTCAAGGTGGGTGACCATCGCGTCGGTCACGCGCACGCCGGCGGCAATGTCCTGATGCGCCACCACCACCGACCGTGTCTCGCCGGCGGCGACGCTTGCCGCGGCCCGCTCGTCAGCGCGGACCTGGTTCAACCATCCGAACGCCACCCCGGCGGTCAGGAGGCCGAGGAGTACCGCGGCGAGCATGAGCCCGTTGCCGGTCATGCGCCGGAGTCGTGTCTGTTCTGCCATCTCATTGCTCCTCGGTTGCTCGCTCGCGCGAGGCGCTCAGTTCTGTCTCGAAAGAAGGTGATGCGAAGGTTTCGGTGGCCTCAGCAGCCGGTGCCGGTGGTTGGGCTGGGGACGGTGAAGTCGCTCTCCAGCCTGGCCTCGGAACATGCGCCGATCGGCCACGACTCGAACCCCCAGGCCCCGCCGGTCACGAAGTCGATCAGTCGGGGGAAGGGCGTCAGCGCCGTGTAGGTGTGCGTGATGTGGACTGCCACCGCGGCCCCACGCTTCGTGTTGCCGTCGGGGTAGTTCACGGTCACGTCGGCGCACTGCAGCCGGCTCGAACTGATTTCGACGGCGTGGCCCTGGACCTGGTTCGTGTTGCAGCCAGGGAGGTTTCCGACGGAGGCGAACCGTGCCGCCTCCGAGGCGGCGTTGTTCACGGTCACCGCGGTGTAGAACCCGATGCCGAACTCCCCGAAGGCCATCAGCAGCATGAAGAGGAAGGGCAGCATGAACGTGGTCTCAATGACCGCCTGTCCGCGCTCACCGAAACGTCCGTGCATCATCCCCACTCTTTTCATCTCGCTGCTGCAGTTGTCACCCGAGGGCCCGCGTGACGGGTTCGATCAATCGAGCCCGTCACGCGTAGTGCCGTCGATAGCTTCGCCTAGACGGCCGCGATCGCTGTCTTCAGCCAGTTGGCCAGAACCGTGCCAATGTCGGCAATGTCGAATGCAACAACGAGGCCGATCACGGCGACGCCGGACAGGATCGTGTACTCGAGCGTCCCCTGGCCCTCGTCGCGGCGGCCCAGGTAGTAGCGTGCGTAGTCAGCGAACATGCGAATCATTTGTTGTGGCTCCTCTGAGACTCGAGCATCCCGGCTTGCGCGCCTCTGATGCTCAATCGATAGATGGACTGTCAGTAATCGACTGGTGAAACGGTCGGTGTCTGAAGTGCCGGTCGCCCACCACGCGCCGGCGACACTCGTCTCGTCGTCGTGACCTAGGCACCCCCGTCCTGTCTCGCGGACCGTTGTTGTTCCCTCGATGCAGGGAATTTAGAAAGCGCGATGTTCGGGGCGTGTAAGAAAGCAACGGTGCTTTGTGGTGGAACGTCGGAGGATCGGAATAACTGGCTGTTCCAAGTCAGCGAGTGCGGTCGAGCGGTTGGGGGCGACGTCGTGAGCGTCGTGGCCGGTGCGCGGGTGAAGCAGCAGGGCGGCGCGCTGCGTGTGCGTGCCGCCCTGTGGGGGAGAGCCTGACGGCGCGGTGCTACTCGACAAGCTCGGCGAGGATCTCGGAGGGCGCGGTCAGCGGGTTCCAGGGCAGCACGACGTTGCCCTGGCCGGTCAGGCCGATCGTGTCCGCGACGACCGAGATATTGAGGACCGTCGACGACCCCGAAGAGCCACCGCTCAATGTGACTGAGCTGTTGATGTTGTAGATCGACCCGGAGATGCCGGTGTTCCCCTGGCCGGCCAGCTTCACGGTGCTGTTCGCGCTGGCGGTCCTGTCCACCCAGATCACCACGTTGCGGTAGTCAGGGTTCCCGATCAACACGTTGTTTCCGCCGGTGATCGAGATGTCCACTTTCCCACCGTTACACGGCGAGGGATCACAGGTCGCATAGATCAGCACCGGCCCGGAACTCACGAGACTCCCGGCCGAGACGTTGATCCCGTTCTGGAAGATGTGCACGCCAGGCAGAAGGGTTACGGTCTGACCGTTTGTCGTGACGCTGAGCTTCTGTTTCCAGCAGCCGGGCGCCAGCACCGGCCCGTTCGGGTTGCCGCAGGTCGCGGGCACGGTCGGCGGCACGAGGTCGCGGAAGGGGTCCATCCGCTGTGGGACGCCGGTGGTGGGCGCGACCGTGATGCTACTGCCCCCTGACGTCGCGGAGATCCCGACGACGTCGTTGATGCCGGCGCTGAGGCTGCCGCCGCCGCTGGCCCGCAGGGCGCCGTTGCCGCAGGTGCTTGTCGAGTTGGTGAACGTCCCGCCGCCGCCGGTCACGCTTACGTTCGCCTGCCCGCTCAGGGTTAACGTCGTACACGCCGTCGGGTTCATCGCCATCAGCGCGAACTGCAGCGGCACGCGCCGCGCCCGCGCGATCGCGTACGCGCCGACGTTCCAGTCCATCCCGACGAGCCCCGACCAGAACGGCTGCTTCGGTGCGTTCACCGAGACGCGCACGCGCTCGGTGTCCAGCACCTCCACCGACCAGTGCGAGGCGTCCGAGGTGTCGAACTGGTTCTTCTCCAGCCACGACTTGCCAACGGCGACCGGGTCGCCGGTCCCCTCGTACATCGCGACCACCGATGCCAGTGCGGCCTTGTCGGCGTCGTTCTGGTAGTCCCGTCGCTGGACGAAGGAGAGGCCCATGTCGAAGACCAGGATCCCAAAGAGCAGGAAGACGGTCAGCATCATGGGCAGCAGGATGAGTGTTTGTCCCTCCTCCGCGCCGCTTACGGACGCCGCACGCAGCCATGAAGGACGGAAGCCCGACCAGCGACGAATCACGACCCGCTCCCGTCCTTCACGTACTCTCCGCTTCAGCCCGGAGACTGCACCGACTCTGATGCCTCATCGAATCACCTCGCCGGTCAGCGGGACGTATGAAAGCGTCGGGATCACGTAGGAGATGTGCCCGCTCTCCGGCCTCGGCTGCCGGCCACGTCGCGGGGGACGGCGACGATCACCCGCGAGAGGCCGATCTCGATGACGTCGCCGTCTTCGAGGACGGCCCATCTCATGGCGCGGCCGTTGACGTTCGCGGTCACGCCTGGCTCCAGCACGTGTAGCACGAGCGCCCCGCGCGTGACCGAGACGACCGCGTGCTGCGGGGCGACATCGATGCCTGCGAGCCTCAGGTCGCATCCGCCGTCCCGCCCGAGCACGCAGGGCCGGCCCGCGACCGCAACGCCGTCGGCGGTTGCCGCTGATGCAAGACGCAGGCGCGGCGCGTTCCCATCGGGTGCGGCGAGCGGGCGCCGCTCGTGATGCGCAGTGGCCAGGGCAAGGCGACCCTCGGCTTGGACCAGGATTGGTCGATCCGGAGGGGCGGCGGGGCCCAGGTCATTCCTCGCGCGCTCGGAGAGTACGACGACGGCGCGGGCATAGATCCGGTCGAGTTGCTCCAGGCGAGCGATCGCGTCTGGAAGCAACCCGATCTGGACCAGCCACTCGTCCGCCAGCGACCGGTACGCGAGCTCGAGGTCGTCGAGTGTGGCGTCTTCGCTGAGTTGCAACTGGCCAAGCACGTCCGGCCGCGCGTCCCGCTTCGTGAGCGCCAGCGCGCCCGCCGTCGCCACCGACCACGTGGTCATCGCGATGCCGAGCGCGGCGACGCCGTGCAACTGTCCGCCCGCCAACACCCCAGCGGTGGTGGCAAGCGTGGAGCGGAACGCCAGGGCGCGCGTGTGTATCTTCGTGGAGTCGAGCATGCGCCGGGCGACGCCGTGTGCGGCGTCGTACTCGCGACGGCGGCGCTCGTCCATGACGATCTCCAGCGCCCAGTTCAGGTCGGCAAAGGCCTCGCCGAGCTCGTCCTCGCCGAGGCGTCCAGTCCGTAGCCGCCCGATCCGCCGCCAGTACAATTCCCGCGCGAGGGCCGGCGACACGTCGGGCCGCGCGCCGAGCACCGCGTAGATCGGCCGCCGTTCGGCTGTCATAGGCCCTCCTAAGGCCGCAGGCACACGATGTACGGGCCGATGGCGATCTCGTCCCCCAGCCGGAGGAGCATCCACTCGTTTTCTTGCGATCGAGCGAAGGCTGGCTCGTTGTCGTGCAGGCTGTGCAGCATGACATCGCCGCCGGGCAGTGGCGTGAGGCGGCCATGGACGCCGCGCACCCCTTCGCCCTCGATGACGATGTCGCAGGCACTCGAAGCGCCGATCGTGAGCGGACGTCCGCTCACGCGGAACAGTTGCTCCGCGCCAGACGGGCCGATCACCGCGACGGCGGCAGGCTCTTCCGGCGCAGCCCCGGAAGGCGATACCGGCTTCCGGCGGAGCGGTGGCTGCACCTTCGGCGCCGCTTCGATCTCCGGCTTGCGCCGGTTCCGCCGCCGCACGAGCAGGACGACTGCGGCGACCGCCAGCGCCAGCCCGAGTACGGCCGGCACGAATCTCGCCGGGCCGGGCGCAGCGATCTGGACCGACTGCTCGGCCAGCACGCCGCCATCCGATCCGGACAACCGGAAGGTGACGAGCCCGGAGGCCTCGCCGCCCGTGATTGCGAGCACACCGTCCGACTCCCGGGCCACCTCGCGGCCCCCGACGAGCGCGACCACCACGGCCGAGGCGTCGCCCTGGACCCGTCCGCGCGCCGTGGCGCCGCCGCGGGAGTCGCGACGGACCTCGAGCCGCGGTGCGAGCGCCGGGACTTCGAGGGCCAGCGAGGCCTCGGCCGCCACGGCGTCTCCGGCAAGTGCCGCGACGCGAAGGGTGTGAGACCCGGGGGTGACCGCCCACGGATCGATGGCGATCGTGCCAGAGACGCTGTCGACTGGTAGCTCGACATCATCGATCCGCGCAGTCAGCGTGAGGTTGCGCGGCGTGACGGCCGAATTGAGATCGACCGTGATTGGCGCGTCGCCGGCCGTGGTTGGCCGGACGGCGGGCGCCAGGAGCCCCTCGTTGGTGACGTGAAGTGTCCGCGAGGTAGAGACGGGCGCGCCGTTGATCCGGCCCTGGAGCGCGACGGTGTGGTCTCCGGTGGCGAGCACCGGGACGTTCGCGCGGATCACCTCGGTCGCGCCGATCGCGCCACCGATATCCGCGAACCGCGCGAGGAGCGCGTCGCTTTGCCGGTCCCCGAAGTGCCATGCGGCGCCACTGGTGCGGCTGGCGACTTCCTGCAGGTAGGCGCGGTCGGTCGCCTCACCAAACCCGATGGCGTATGCCTTCACGCCCGTGGTGGCGGCGAGCAGGCGCAGGCTTTCCTCGCGCGTCACCTTCGACACGCCGCCGTCGTCGGCCCCGTCGGAGAGCAGGACGAGCACGCGGTCCGTGCCGGCGGGGGCGTTGCTCAACTGCCCGGCTGCCTGCGCAATCGCGCCGTAAAGCGCCGTGGCGCCGCTGGCCTGGAGCGAGTCGACCGAGGCCAGCAGCGCGGTACGGTCGGTCGAGAACGGCCGCAGGATTGTTGGCGTGGTCGCGAACGCCAGTAACGACACTTGATCCTCCGGCGCGAGCCGTCCGATCAGATCCCGCGCCGCCTGCCGCGCGGCGACGATCGGGGCACCGGCCATGCTGCCGCTCGTGTCGATCGCGAGCACGATGGCGGCCCGCTGGCGGGGGACGGTCTGTTGCGGGGTGAGGGGTTGTGGAATCTGGTCGACGACCAGGACCGGGTCGGTCAGCGTGACGGCGGGGGCGCCGAGGATCCGGACGGAGACCGAGATGCTGCCCCTGGGGTCATGCTCGATTCCAACGATCTCAAACGCGCCGGGACTGCCCGGGGCGACTTGCGCAACTGCCGGGGGCGCGGTCAGGAGCAGCGCCGACAGGGCGAAGAGCAGCCCGGCGGACCTCACCCACGATCTTGCCGTCACAGGTACTTCCTCTGTTGCGTACAATTCATCGTCGGAATCGGTATGAATGTTCCGGGCGTGGCGGCCTCGCGCCCGGGGTGTTGGCCTGGTGTCGGGAACATGTCGTCCGGACCGGACGGCGAAGACCGGCGGGACTGGCGGCCCGTCGCGAAGTGACAGAGGTCGAATGCCTGCTCAACCGCCACTGCTGCCCGCGGCAGACTCCTTCACCGTTGCCGTGATCAGCGACGACCCCTGGCTTCGCTCGCGCTGGCTCGCGGACATCCGCACTGAGGCGCTCGCGCTCGGCGATGCCACTGCGGCGCCTGAGCGCATTCAACATCGCGTCGTGCTGTTGGACGTACGCGAACGGCATCGTCACCTCGAGGCGGCACACCTGGTCGCGAAGGCGGACCTCGCGCTCGTCGTCTTCGGCCCGGTGGGCAGCGGCGAGGAGGGCATGAGGTACCTCGACCTCGGCGCGGTCGACTACCTCTCCGCGCAGGCCCAACCGAGCGAGTTGGTGGCGCGGCTCCGCGCGGCTGCGCGCTACGCCGGCCAGGTCGCGGACGACTGGCTCGTCGCGGGCTCGGTCGCCGTCTCGCTCAGCCGTCACGAGGTGCGCCGAGACGGGCGGACGGTCCATCTCACGCCCACGGAGTACCTCGTCCTGGAAGCGCTCGCCACCACGCCTCGTCAGGCCGTGTCGCACGAGGAACTGACGCGGAGGCTGTGGCGTCCTGAGCCGGTGACCGCGCGCCACTCGCTCCGCGTCTACATCCGCCAGTTGCGCGAGAAGCTCGAAGAGGACCCCTCGCAGCCAGCGGTCATCCTCACCATTCCCGGTGATGGTTACTGTTTCAATTCGCCCGAGGCGATCGAGGCCCGCGAGTCTGGTTGACGCGCGCAGCGCTGGCCGCGGCACGTCAGTCATCAGAGCCTATCCGACGTTCGCGAGGACTCGCTCCGGCTCCTCGATGGCTTGTTCAATCGGCAAACGCGCGAGGCGGTAACCGACGCCCCACTCGTTCAAGATGTAAGAGGGGCGCGCGGGCATGTCCTCCAGCTTCGCGCGCAGATACCCGACGTAGAGGCGGAGATACTGAGTGTCATTGCTGTACTCGTAGCCCCACGCCTCCGTCAGCAGGTCGCGGTGCGAGACCGTCTCCCCGATGCGGACGGCGAGGGCGTTGAGCAGCCGGTGCTCGGTGCGGGTCAGCGGGACCAGTTGCCCGCGCTTCTGCACGGTCTGCGCACCCAGGTCGATGAGGAGCGAGCCAGTCGTGATGCGCGCCTGGGCCCTCGTCTGCGGCTCCCGCTTCCCGTAGCGACGCATCGCACCGTGCAGCCGGGCCAGCAGTTCGACCGGCGTGCAGGCAGCGTCGACCACGTCGTCGGCGCCGGCGTCGAGCGACCGTACAACTTCTTGCGGCTCGCGTGAGCGCGCCACGACGACGATCGGAATGTCGCACGCCCCTCGCAGGATGCGCACGAGTTCGAGCCCGTCCATGTCCGGGGTGGTGAGGTCGACGACGGCAGCCTGCGGCGGTTGGCGGAACGCGCCACGTAGCGCGTCGAGCGCACTCGCCGTCTCCACGACCTCGAGGCCGTCGGACATCAGGATCCGTCCGAGGCGCCTTCGCGACTGCTCGCTGCTTTCGACGACCATCACGATTGCCATCTGCTGCCTCGCTGTCATCTGCCTTATGCATTCGCTATGCATTGGCGTGCTGCCGTATGAGCGATGTATGACGCTCTCGGTTTGCATATGGAGCGCGGGGTCGGGCGTGTTACGCGGGCCGAGGCTGCTGCTGCATCAATTGTGAGAAGTTGCGCCCGTCGCGGTTGACACCTCGAGGTCGCCATCGTCGTCGAGCGGCGAGATCAGCGCGAGACGGTATCCAAGGCCGCGTTCCGTGAGCAGGTAGCGGGGCTGTGACGGGTCGTCCTCGAGTTTCGAGCGGAGGTAGCTGACGTAGAGGCGCACTTCGCGGAGGTCGTTGCTCAGGGCGCGACCCCAGACCGAACTGAGGAGGAGCCGATATGACATGGCCTCTCCGGGTCGGGCTGCGAGGACGGAGAGCAGTCGAGATTCCGTCCTGCTGAGGTGGACCGGACGCCCACGCTTGGTGACGGTGCGGGCGTTGCCGCTGATCGTGAGCTCCCCGGTCCGGACCGTCGGCGCGTCGTCGGCCAATGCGGGGAACGTCCGTCGCACTCGACGCAGTGCGGCGCGCAGCCGTGCCGCGAGTTCGAACGCGGGTGTGTCCGGGTGGGTCACGTCGTCCGCACCGGCCTCGATCGCCCGGACACATCCGTCTACGTCGTGGCGGCTGGCGATCGCGACGATCGCGAGGTCGGACGCTGCATGCAGCACGCTGATAACGCGGAGCGCGTCCTCTTCCCCGATGCGCAGGTCCACGACGACGGCCTCGGCGCCGTGCTCGAACGCGGTCCGAATCGCCTTCGGCCCATCGGGGCAGAGGACGACGTTGAACTCGTGGCCGGCCAGGGCGCCGTCGAGTTGCTCAACCAGTCCAGGGCGTGTGCTCGCGACGACGATCACCGGCATCGGTCATCCGATCCGAAGGGGACGCCTTCCTGATACGCGCACCATCACCTGACCGTTTAATGCGCGGCAGGCTGCCAGATGTTCCGATCGCGGAATCCGGCATTCCCGGTGGCGGGAGGCGTCTGTCCGGAGGACGACGTTACGAGGTCAGGGCGGCGGGATCGTCGCTGCGTCCGACGGCCGGCGCCTCGGCGAACCCGAGGGCGCCTGCGACGAACGAGCGCCGCGGCTCGGGCCGCGGCCGTTCCCTATCGTCCGCGGCCCGGTCTCGGTAGGCCTGTGCGGCGCGATGGAGCAGCGACCGGAACGCCCCGTGGGTCCGGCCCATCACCGTGGCCGCCTCGATGCCGGAGAGCCCGACGATGAAGCGCAGCTCGAGCGCCTCACGGTAGACCGCGGGCAGTGAGTCGAGGATGTCGCGGATCTCGACGTCGATGAACTCGTCGCGGGCCGTCTCGTCCATGTGTGGCAACTTGCCTGACCGCTTCCGGTAGTAGGACGCGATCTGGTGATGGGCAATGCCGAAGAGCCATGCTTCAAAGGGCTTGCCCTGCCAGTTGAACTTTCCGATGGAGCGGAAGGCTTCGAGGAACGTGTTGGCCGTGAGGTCTTCGGCTTCCTCGGCGTCGCCCATGCGGGATCGCATGAATCGATAGACGCGGACATAGTGCTGCTCGAAGATCGCCGCCCACGCATCTTCGGCACCCGCCTTGGCTGCTGTGATCACGTCTTCAGTGGTAGCGAGTGTGGCCGAGTTCAACTCGACGTCCTTTCGTTCGCTGGGGGAACGAAGGCGATTTGTGGGCCGCGACACAAATCGTTCGTAGGCGCAAATCATAGGCATTCGGGTTCGCATTGATGTACTACGGAGAGGTGGCGCGCGTCTCAGATCCATCACGCCTTGATCGAAATTGTTTGCGAAATGATGCGGGGATGTGCGCTTGGTACAGGACGTTCAACTGCAGTTGTGAGGACGCAAGCGTCTGCAAAAAGATGAGTTCTCCGGACGGCGGGTGCATGAGTCAGCGTCGAAGATCACGCGTAAGAAACGCAGGCGCTGCGACTAGACATTCACTCGATCTTTACCCTGTCGATCGGTAAGACTGTCCGATCGTGATCCCATAATTAGCACTCGTGATGGCGATGAATGTTGCGCGCCCACCGCAAGAAGGTATGCGCCGGCGTGGCTCGCGGCGTCTGGCAAGCGTCAGGTGCGCCTCGCCGCCATCTCCGGGTGGGGTTGTATCCTCATTTCGGTGTTGTTCCTCTCGTAAGGGGGCGCTCACCGACGGGGCGGCTGGTGCTCGAACACCGGCCGCCCCACTGACTATCCGCGGTCCCGTTCGCACGGCCCCCGCGGCGAGTCGGGTTCACCTCGGTCGGCCAGTGCCGCCTCGGTCCTCGCGAGCGTCTGGTGTCCCGCATCCGCTAACACCTGTTCGCGATTTGCCTCGATGCGTGCCATCTGCCCGCGGAGAGCGTCACGGGCCACACAAAGTTCCTGCGTCGCGTCGCCCGCCCCGAGGCGCTCGGCATACAACGAGAAGGTCACGGCCTCTTCCATCCTGATCACGAAGCTCCAGGGGGAAATGGCGTACTCGCGCTCGCGTGGTTCGAGGTACAGGTCGCGCAGCGCGAGATAGCGAGGCAGGCCCGGCGCGGCGCCGCGTGTGACCTTCAGGATCTCGGGCACGAGTCCTGCTCGTGCCACGCTCGGGGCTTCCGCGCGGTCGTCGCGGAAGTACGCAAGCGCGAGAAACTCCTGGAAGCGGTTGCCGTACGAAGCGGCGCGTTCCACACGCGGGCGCGTCCGCTCTGCAATCTTCGAATCCTTGACTGCCCCCAGGCCGGCCGTGTAGCGCGCATAGGCCTGGGCGTTTGTCTCGATGTCCGGCATCACGTACAGGCTGCGTAGCACGGTCGCCGCCAGCGTGACGTTCTGCCGCGGGTCCCAGATGCTCGCCGCGCGGTCGAAGCCGGCGATGTAGTACGGGCTTCTCTCGTCTGCCGCCCATGCCGCTGCCGTCCGCTCCGAATCGAATGACACCTGCCCCAGGCCGCGGTCGCCCGGCTCCGGGCCCTGCGCCAGCGGGTCCAGCGCGGACTCCGACGCGAGTATCTGCATCAGCCACAACGGGTCGACCCCGAGCCGGTCCGCGGCCTCGAAGGCGAGCGGTTGCACCGCCATGAACCGCCCGAGCATCACCTCGTCCCACGGGCTGAGCGCGGGCATCTGCGCGAGCAACGCGGGGCCGTTGTCGCGGGCCCACATTTCCAGCGTCGAGCCAGGTCGCACTGGCGCGCGTATCGGAAGGTCGCGGACGCTCGTGATCGCCTCGAGGCTGGGCGGAGTCCGCTCCACTTCCACACGCAGGGCGGGAGCGGGGCCCTGGTCGGTGTCCAACTGGAGGGAGAAACTCACACCGGTATTGAGGTAGACGAACCAGAGGGCAATCGCACCGAGCGCCGCGAGCGAGAAGAACGTCGTCGTGAGGCGCCCTGGAAGCGTCGGTGCGAACGTCTTCATGCTGCGTTGCCTCGGCTCGCCTCCCCCGCCGCTCCAACGCGAGGCGCCCGCCGGGCGGAGGCGATCGCGAGGCGGTCCGGGCTCACCCAGGCTGACGAGCCGTCGTCGCTCGGCCGTCGCGGGAACGTATGCCGGATGACACTCGCCAGCGCGCGCAGGCTATTGAGGAATTCGAGCAGCATCAGCCCAACGATGGCCGGCGCGAGGGCGACCATCCAGAGCCGTCCCGTCGCGATCGCGGCCACCATGACCGCGGCGATCATCAGAGCCGTCTGCATCCCGAGGTGCAGCGGCAATGACTCGCGTCCCCCTGGATAGAGCATCGCCGGGGGCTCGACCGGCAGTGCGAGCAGGACCAGCAGCGCCGTCAGCCGGAGGAAGAACACCAGCATCGAAAGGATCACGAGCGCGTTCACGATGTCGAGGCCGCTCATGCTGAGGCCCCCACGCGGGCCGCGACGCACCCAGAGCAGGCCGACCCGGTGCGCGCGCACCACCTCCCACCACGCTCGGTCCCATCGATAGGTCTGGCGGAGGAACGCGCGCACCGTGTGGGGATCTTGCGTCCAGACCACCGCGCCGGCGACGTACTTGATCCGGCCGAGATGCTGGCGATGTGTCGCGATCGACAGGTGGAAGTCCTCCGTCGACATGCGGTGGTCGAAGCGGACCTGGCGCAGCGCGCTCACACGCCACGTACTGGAACAGCCAGGCGCAATGGCGATGGCGTCGAAGGCGCTCTGCAGCCGTTTGAAGAGGGCCTGCCAGATGAAGTAGAGGCAGGCGCGGTAGACCGAGATCAGATTGTTGTCCGGCCGAGACTTCACCTGGCCGGCGGCGCAGGCGACGCGCTCGTCCGCGAGCGCCGTCAGCGCGCGCCCGCGGTACTCAGGCTCCATCGTCGTGTCGGCGTCGAGGATGGTCACGAATTCGTACGCCGCGGGGTAGACGACGTGCGTCAGGGCGTATTCGAGGCCGCGCGACTTCCCGACGTTGATCGGATGGCGGATGACGTTGGAGGACGGCAAGTAGCGCTCGACGAGGTCCGCAGTGCCGTCCGTGCTCGCGTCGTCGAATACGAAGACGTCCTGCGGTGCATAGGCGGCGAGCACCGATTCGATCGTCGCGGCGATGGTCGGGTATTCGTTGTGCGCGGCGATCAGGACTGCCGCCCGTGTCCGCGGAGGGACGCCTGCCGGCGGGCTCACGTCGGGGACCCCACGCTGGTCGCCGCGTCGCGGCGCGCCTCGAGGCGTCGGGCAATGTCGTCGACGGTCAGCCTGAGCCCGACCTCGAACGGCGTCGTCGGGTGCCAGCCCAGTTCGCGCTCGGCCCTGGTGGTGTCCGGCAGGCGCGCCTCGTGGTCGTGCGCGGGGCGCTCGACGCGCTCGATCGGGCTGCGCGAGCCGGTCAGCGCGATCACCGCCTGGGCCGTCGCGAGGACAGTCTTCGCGTCCTGCGAGCCGAGGTTGTAGGCCGCGCCTGGCATTCCCCGCTGCGCGACGCGGCGCAGGCCGTCCACCATGTCCGTGGCGTAGGTGTGACAGCGCAACTGGGAGCCGTCGCCGTGGACAAGGAGTGACGCGCCGGAGAGCGCGGCGCGAACGAACGCCGGGACGACGCGCGTCTCACGCAGCGACATGCCCGGGCCATACGTGTTGAAGATGCGCGCGATCTTCGCCGGGACGCCGTAACGCTCGGCGTAGACGGCGCAGAGCGTCTCCCCCACGCGCTTGCCTTCCTCATACCCCTTCCGCGGGCCCAGCGTGTCCACGTTGCCCGTGTACCCCTCGTGCTGCGGCGAGACGGTCGGGTCGCCGTACACCTCGGCGCTGGACGCGAACACGACGGTTGCCCCGTCCGCCCGCGCAACGTCGAGCACGGCCCGTGTGCCGTTGTAGGACGCCTCGAGCATCTCGAGGGCCAGCGGCCCGAGGTTCGGCACCCCGGTCGGACACGCGAGGTGGTAGATCGCGGTGGCGTCGATCTCGCCGGCTACGCGGCGAAAGTCATGACCGGCGACGTCCATCTCGTGAAACACGAACTGCTGCCGGTGGAGCAGCTCGGCCAGATCGTCGCGGTCGCTCGTGACGAAGTTGTCGAAGCCGGCGACCTCATGCCCGTCTTCGAGGAGCGCCGTGACGAGGTGGCGGCCCAGGAAGCCCGCGGCGCCGGTGACGATTACCGCCATCGCGGAGGCCCAGCCGTCGCAGTCGCGGGGGCCGAGAGCCGGTAGGGGTCCCAGCCACGCGCCTGCAAGGCCCTCTGGTCGAACGCGCTGTGTTCCGTCAGGACCACTACGAGGTCGTATGCGCGAGGGTCGGCAGATTCGAGGTCAACCGAGGTCCGGGCGCCGAAGGCCGGCACGTGTGGGTCGTGATAGTCGACCGCCGCACCGGCCCGTTCGAGCAGGTCGATGACCGGGAACGCCGGGGAGCGGCGCGTGTCGCCGATGTCCGGCTTGTACGCCACGCCGAGTACGAGGATGTGCGCCGCGCGAATGGAACAACTGCCGAGCCGTTCGGTGATCCGGCGCACGATGACCGCCGGCCGGTTCTCCTGATTCATCATGGCCGTCGCGACTAACGGTGCGGCGACGCGGTGCTCCCGCATCGAGTCGTACAGGAAGTACGGGTCCTCCGCGATGCAGTGGCCGCCCACTCCGGCGCCCGCAAAGAACGGCAGGTAGCCAAACGGCTTCGTCGCGGCGAGACGTGTGATCTCGTGCGAACTGAGCCGGAGCGCCTCGCAGTACTCGTCGAACTCCTGCGCGAAGGCGATGTTCACGAACCGAAAGGTGTTCTCGAGCAGCTTCGTCGCCTCCGCCGCTTCCATGCTCGACGCGGGGACCACCTGGTCGACTAACTCCCGGTAGAAGCACGCCGTGAGTGCGGCGGCACAGTCGTCTGCGCCGCTCACCACTTTCGGAATCGCCGAGAGGTCGAAGCGCCCGTTGCCGGGATCGATCCGCTCCGGCGAGTAGCCGACCGCAATGCCGGCGCCGCCCCGCGTGCGGCGCAGGATCGGCATCACCACCTCGCGCGTCGTCCCGGGTGCATACGTGCTTTCGCTGACGACGAGGCGAGGCCGGCGGTCGTCCGCGAACTGCGCGGCGATCGCCTCGGCCGCCGCGACCACGTACCCCAGGTCGGAGTGGCGGACACCGTCGTCGATGCGAGTCGGCGTCGGCACCGCGATCAGGATCACGTCGCATTCAGCGAGCACGGCGGGATCGGTCGTCGCGTTGTACGCGTCGCATTCGTTGCGGCGGATGCAGTCCAGCACGGCCGAGGGGTTGATGTCGACACCGACCGTGCAGAAACCGACCTGTGCCGCGCGCTGCGCGAGGCCGAACCCGACGTACCCCTGCCCCACGACTCCGACGACGGCGGCGTGCGTGGCGATCAGGCGCTGGACATGCTCGGCCTCGACGGGCCCGAGATGAGGGAGATCGGCGATACCCGGAGACCCTGACGGCGACTGGCTGCCGGAGTTTCGGAGCATGTCTTGTTCCTTCGTAAGGGGGCGACTGTTACCAAAGGCCGGAGGTGCTCGAACACCGGCAGGCCTTACCGTTCTCAAATGCGCTAACTCGATACGCCGTCCTTGCGTTTGCCAGTCCGTGTGCGCCGTCCGGTGAGTGGAGTCGATGATACGAGGCGCATTTCGAGCCTCGCGTAGCAAAGCCATCGCGTGCGCGACAGCGCATACGTAGATGCCCTCGCACTGCGAGGGCATCTATCTGAAAATCAAACAAAGACAGGCGGCTTACGCCACTCTCATCATCCCGCGTCGATGAAGGCTCTCGAGAAGATGTCGCGGTCAACGACGATGCCGCCCTGCACAGCGGGAGACTGCATCTGGACCTGTCGCCCGACGCGGATGTTGTCGCCGACATTCCAGCCGCCGTAGGCGACCAGTGCCGGATCGGTGAGCGAGGTTGGCCAGGTGAACAGGTCTCCGGCGAAGTCCCACAGCGGCAAGTCGGAGAAGGCGGTCGAGCCCTGCATGACATCGCCCCACATGCCCCAGCCGGAGTAGATGACCGGGCGCACGCCGAACTCGCTCCAGACGCCGTCGGCATATTCCCGCCGCATAGGGAACTGCACGCCGCCGGGCTCCACCTCGATGTCGAGTGCGAAGAATTTCAACTGGCTGCGGATCTCTGCCGGCAGCGGGCCGAGTGCGTCACGCCAGTACGAGACCGGCCGCCCGTACGCGCCGATCCACATGCCTGCTGCGAGCGCACGTTCGAGGGCGATGTGTGAGGAGTCCCAGTGTCGGGGCTGCCCGTCCCAGAAGGTATGCAGCGTTGTGATGAAGCCCTCGTAACCGTCCTGCCGGGCGGCGTCGAACCAGGCCTGGCTCTGCACGCCGGAGTTGCCGAAGTCGGTGTCGAGTGCGCGGTAGATGCCGGTGGTGCTCGAGGTGGAGTTGGAGACGAGCGAGCCGCCGCTCAGGATCGGGGCCGGCGTCGGCGTGGGGGTCGGTGTAGAAGTGGCTGCCGGGTCGCCCCAGCGGGGTTTCTTACGATCTTCCGAGATATCCCAGATATCAGGGAGTCCGAAGGCAGGGAACATCAGAGCGCAGAGGGAACCTCCGGTGAGTCGCAGGGCCGCCCTGCGGCTGATTTGTCGCTGAGACATTTCAACTCTTCTCTCCCCGCGCTCTAACAAACCAATCACGTTCGCAGTCGGAAGTATTTCATCGACCTTACGTACGTCCTATAGGAGGGCGCGCGACGCGCCCTCCTTCTGACGATGAAGTACTTCAAAAAATTCCTTCAAATCCAAATATCAGGCGATGCATCCTGTGCATTCGGTCAGTCAACTCGCGCTTCTGTGAGGTGATCCGCATGCGGGGCGATTCTTTGAGCGATCGCGCGTTCCGGCCTTGGGCATGGCGATCTCGTGATGACCTCGTCACGACTCTGCAACCCCGGGGAGGGTGCGCTGTTGCTCCGATGTCTCGCGTCCGGTGACACCGTTGGACTCCTCAACCGAGCGCGATCGCGCGTCAATGAAGGAGCAGTGCGTGACCAACCAGCCGAACAACCCGAACCGCGAAGGCCAGCAGGCCGGCCAGGCCCAGCCCAAGCGGGGCGCCGAGCAAGAGATGGACGAGAAGCAGCGCAAGGAACAAGGCGCGCAGAACCGCTGATCCGTAACCGGATCACTCTTGCTGACCGGCCGCCCCGCTCGTCGAGCGGGGCGGCCGATTCATTTGGTCAAGTTTCTTTCACGCGTCGGAGGGAGGTGAGGATGGACGTACGTGTCGTGGCGGTGGTCGTCGCGCTTGTGATCATCGTGGCCGTCGCGGGCTTCCTGTGGATGCGTCGCCGCCGCACGGAGCGGCTCCGCCGTGAGTTCGGCCCCGAGTATGGCGAGGCGGTCTCCCACGCGAAAAGTCGTGGTCGTGCCGAGTCGGAACTCGAACGCAGGCGCGAGCGCGTTGAGAAACTGCATATCGTGCCGCTCGAGCCCGCGGAGGCTGACCGCCTGAGTGCGCGCTGGACGCTGGTCCAGAGCCACTTCGTCGAGGAGCCCGATCAGTCGATGAAGGAGGCGGACGAGTTGATCCGCGAGGTGATGCAGTTGCGCGGGTATCCGGTCGCCGATTTCGAGCAGCGCGCGGCCGACCTCTCCGTCGACCATCCGACCGTGGTGTCTCGCTATCGCACCGCGCGCGAAATCACTCAGCGCGGGGAGCGCGGCGAGGCGACGACCGAGGATCTCCGCAACGCGCTGTTGAACTACCGAGAACTGTTCAACGACCTGTTGGAGACCAGGACGAAGGCGCGCAAACGGGCCTCGTAGCCCGGGCTTATCCAAGAGACTGACGGCCGGCGTACGCCGGCCGTCAGTCATGAGAGCGCTACTGGAAGTCTCAGCGCTAGCGCCGACCTGCGCCGGCGGGGATATTACCGGCGTGTGCGGCCCGGTATCCCTCCGTCACCTCATCCTTGTGCGCCGCGAATGCGGCCAGGACCTCGTCCTTCTCCCGCTTCGGCACCTTGAAGTGGTCCAGGGAGCGACCGAGTTCGGCCGCGACCTCGTCGAACTCTTCCGGCGAGATCTGGAATTCGCGATGTGCCTCTTCCAGGCCGAGTTCCTTCGCGCCCGGTTTCGTGGGGCTGAACTTGAACGGCCCGCCCGAGGCCTGGCAGACCCAGAGCGTCCGCTGGAACTTCAACCCCGGCAGCCGGTCGAGGCTCTCTCGGTGCCACTGTCGTAGGGCCGGGTTCTCTGAATCCTGGCCCACGATCGGATTCTGGATCAGCGCGTCGCTGAAATGGTCGACCACCGCCGCGATGCCGAAGACGCCGCGCAGTCGCTGATAAAGGCTGGCGTCGTCGCCTGTGCTGTCACTCATCCGTGTGCCTGCTCTCGGTATGTACGTTCCGCTGCGCGGGACGTAGCCGTCCCAGGGCGGTGCCTCCAACCTTAGGCAGACCCCCCATCAAGCGAGTTGCAGAACCGGCGTCGGGCATTGCGGATCGGAGACAGACTCGTCGCAGCCCGCGCGGCGACAGCGACGCGCGGGAGGGAGCGGGCGACTCCTGTCAGAAATCTACGGCACACTTGACTCACAGGCATACTGTCAGCACGCGCGGCCCGCAGGCAGACGAGACTGAGGCGGGGACGGGGGCTTCCGTGGATCTCGCTCGGCGCCTCGAGGAGGCGCGCGTCACCCTCCGGCAGTTGGAGGACGACGCGGCTTTGCACACCGCGCTGTATGACCGGGCTCAAATTCTGGCCAGCACGCCGGCGCACCCGCTTCGTGTCCAAGCGAGGGGCTGGTTGCCCGTCCTCCAGCAGGGGATCCATGAGTGGGGAGAGGCGATCGCCCGCGTCGAACGCGAGATCGCCGAGCTCGAAGAGCAGATTGGCC
>SCTU01000287.1 GCA_004297315.1 Dehalococcoidia bacterium
GACCTCGTCGAAGTTGGCGATGATGCCTTCGTTGACCGCCGCGGTGAACGCGTACTGCGTCGCGGCGTTCTTCGGGACGTCCTTCGTGACGGGCTTCGCCTCGGCCTGCCATGACGTCCAGGTCCCGTTCAACAAGCGGACGTCCTTGTGGCCATATACCTCGAGAGTCCACAGGACCCTCGAGGCGGTCAAGTTGTTCGCCGCGTCGTACAGGACGATCGTCGAGTCGGGCTTCGCCCCCACCACGGAGATCACGGATGCGACCTTCTCGGCCGGTGCGATTTGCCCCTTCACGCCGTTCTTGTCCGTCACCGACAGGTCGGCCGAGTTGATCCATGCGGCGCCGGGGATGTGGCCCGCGTCGTAGTCTTCCTTCTTGCGGAGATCGATCACCAGCACATTCGGCTTGGTCGCGTTTTCTGCGACCCAGGCCGTGGTGACGAGCTTTTCGGGGAAGGCGTAGCCGGTCTTCGCGGCCGCCGCCGCAGTGGGGACGGCCGCCGCTGCGGTCGCTGCTGCGGCCGTGGGTTGGGCGGTTGTAGTCGCCTTCGGCTCGGTCGCGCCACCCCCACACGCTGCGGCTATCAGAGCCGCGGCCATTACCGCCAAAAGTGCCCTCCGCCGGATCGGAGAACGCGTCGTCGTCAGCATCATCGGCCTTCTCTCCAAGCGGCTGGAGCCGCGACTTCTTGTTGCGCGGGCGATCCGGCCTAACTGTCCTTGAACAGCCGGATTTTCCATTCGCCCTCGCGCACCTCTTCGATCTCCACCCCGTACCCGCGCTTCATTGCCTCCGGCGGGATGGTCGAGAGCGCCGGTGGGTGATCCGTCAGTACGTCGAGTTCGGCGATCCCCGGCCGGATCTCATCGAGTTCCTTGTTTGTCCGCAGCATCGGGTACGGGCAGATTTCGCCCCGCACGTCCAATACCGGGATCACAGTTGATTCAGCCACTCCGCGCCTCCTCATTCCCCGCAGGCCGCGATGCGCGCGGTCGAAGTTCGACACGCCAACCGCCTGCCGGTTCCCGGCGAAACGCCGCTCGCACTCCACGGACCGCCGCCGTGGGCACCATGTATTTGACCGCCGTCTCGTCTCCTGTTGTGAGGTCTACGGATTCCCCAGCGACCGCCCGTTCGATCGCGTCCGTGATCGACGGGAGGGCGGCCAACAGCGCCTGCCCAGTCAGATCGATCCGTGTCACGTCAGGAAGCCCTTCGCTCATGCGAGCCGCCGGATGATCTGCGACCCGGCGAACGCGCCTACGGCCAGCGCGACCGCGTACACCCAGCCGTTCAGGGCGAGCGAGGGGATCGCCGAGTAGAAGGCGCCGAGCGTGCAGCCGAGCCCGAGGCCGGCGCCGTACCCCATCACGACCCCGCCGACAGCGGACTGCGCGTACCGCTTCGGTTGCCGCGGGATGCGCAGCCGGAACTCTCGCGCCAGGACGGCCGCGGTGAACGACCCCATGATGATGCCGGTGTTCAGCATGAAGCCGTCTGTGAACCACGAGCTGCCGGTGATCGAAGGTGCACACCCGGCGAGCGTGTCCAGGCCCTTCAGGACACCGACCGGCTGACCGGCTTTCGCGGCAAGATCGTTCGCCCAACGTGAGATCTCGCCGACCACGCCCAGAGGCCGGTAGCGGATGAAGAGGAGGATGTTGAGCAGGGAAAGCGCGATTGCCCCGGCGGCCGGGCTCCATTCTTTGCGGAAGACCCGCTGCAGTGCCGTCTTCACGTCGTCGCCCACGCTGGCCGGGGGTGCGGGCTGCGCACGCTTAATCGGGATCATCGCGAAAGAAGGCACGCGCCGCTCCCACCACAGCGTCGCTATGTACGCCGCGGCGAGCAGTAGCACGGTGAGGGCGATGGAACCTGTGTAACCCAGTCGCGCGGGCAGCCACTCCCGCGGAGCGGTAGAGATCGAGAAGTCCCACCACCAGTTCCATGTCCGGTTGAACACGAAGAGCCCCGCCATCACGCCGCCCATCGCGACCCAGGAGCCGACGTATCCTTCGCCCATCCGGTAGAGCGAACCGGAAACGCATCCGCCAGCGAGCACCATGCCAACGCCGAACAGGAGTCCTCCAGCGACCGTAGCGATCCCCACAGGCAATACGTGGGCGTCCTGCGGTACTGCGCCCGTGGCCGGGTTCGGCACGATGGCGCCCATGATCATGGCGAAGCCGAACGTCGCGACCCCAAGGCCGACGATCAGCCCGCGAAGGGTCCGTCCCTGGTGGAGGAGGTAGAGGTCTCTGAACCCGGAGACAAAGCAGAGTCGGGAGCGCTGGATCACGAAGCCCGCGGCGATCCCGACGGCCCAGAAGACGGCGAGGGATGCACGTTCCTGGAGGGCGACGAGATAGATCGTGGCCGGCAAAGCGAGGACGCCGAACGCCCACCAGTGCCGCGGGAGTCCGCTACCGCGCGTCGCCTCGACGGCATTTGCGACCACATTGACCTCCGGTAAGACGACTAAGTTAGTCAGCAATCGCCGGTGGATCAACGGCCCCCAGGGAACGCCCCGCCCGGCCGCGACGTCTTCTATTGGGAGGATTCGTCAATGGGCCTGCGCGTCACCGCCCTCCTCGTGGCGCTGCTGGTCATGCTGGCCATTGGCGGAGCGTGTACCAGCGAGGGTGAGCCGAGCGCGGGCCGCGCACCCTCGCCGACGACCAGCCCAATAGCGACACCCCCTGTGGCTACGGCAACCTCAATCACTCCCGTGCCGGTCACGGCCACAACCACGGGCACGGCCAGTTCTGGCACGGCGGTGGCGGCCACGGCGAGCGTCACACCGCGAGCGTCGGCAACTATTGCGCCGCCTGCGAGCCCGACGCCGCTCCCGACGATGATCCCCTCGGTGGTACGTCTGAAATACATCCTGTTCGACCGCTTCGGCAGCCTCTGGTACTGCGACCCAGACTTCTACCCGATCGCCCGACAGGATGAGCAGGTGCTGGCGACAGAGCGTTTTCCGGAGATCGAGGCGGACACGGGCACGTTCCCCATCATCCTCGCGCACCTCGGGTATGCCCCGGCTTCCCGCTATACGGCGGCCCAGCAGCTCGCAATCTACCGGGACTGGAAGATGCTTCGCGCGCTCCAACTCGACCCGGTGAGCAGCGGTTTCCACTTCAATGCCCGCTTCACACGCGATCAGCAGGCAGGGATCCTCGTCGAAGGCACGATCGACATCGGCGGGAACGTAGCAGTCATCTCGCAGAGCCCGGCGGGGCGCCCGAACTGTCCGATCTGCCTCGCTCGCGGCACGCTGATTGCCACGCCCGAGGGGCCGGTCGCGGTCGAGGCCCTTCGCGTCGGGATGATCGTGTGGACCGCAGGCGAGAGGGGCCTGCCCGTCGCGGCAGCCGTGCTCGCCGTCGGAAGCACGCCGGTCCCGGCGAGCCACGAGGTAGTCGACCTCGTGCTGGCCGACGGGCGCGAACTGCGCGCCTCGCCCGGGCATCCGTTCGCAGACGGCCGCCTCATCGGTGCGCTCGCGCCGGGGGACGCTGTCGATGGCTCGCGGGTCGTCAGCACAGTCCGCGAGCGCTATGACGGTGGCGTGACGTTTGATCTGCTCCCCGCCGGCACGAGCGGGACATACTGGGCCGGCGGAATCTCCCTCGGCAGCACGCTCATCGACTCACTCGCGGTGACACGCTGACCCGCGCTGTGCCGCGAACGTCGAGTTGCGGATGGCCTCGAGATCGTGGTCAGCAGCGCGCGAAAAGCCGAAAAGAGTGAGAGGGAAGGACGGCGAGGCCGTCCTTCCCTCTCACACATCCCTACGATCGCACGGCGTGCGATTCCCGTGCGTGGGCGTTGAGCTCCTCTTGCGACGAGAAGGCGCCGCCACAAGCGGCGCAGGAAAACTGCTGCGCCTTCTGGTGCTCGCTTCTGGCGTGGGCCTGCAATGCCTCGGCCGTCGCGAATGCGCCGCCGCATGCCGCACATCGATGTTCCTCTGCCATCTTGTTCCCCTTCCAAGTGCCCTGACTTCAGGGACGGCTCCGACCTTACCGAACCACGGGGCACGAGTCCGTGACGTCGATCACCGATGCGCTCGTCGTCGCTGGCAGGACGGGGAGGACGACTGGCGAACGTCAGGCGCAGAACGCCGCGGTTAGGTCCGATCGACGTGCCTCGGGGCTGAGGTCATGCCGTCTCGCGCGTCTCCGTGCCGATCGTGGCGAGTCGGGCGCGATCGTTGATGCGAATGACCATGCGGTCAAGCTCGACAAGGCCGTCCGTGCGGAACTGGTTCAGGGTGCGCGTGACGGTCTCGCGGTGTGTGCCGACGATCTCGGCGAGATCCTGATGGGAGAGGTGGACCTCGCCCTGGTGTCCGAGGCGCAGCAGCGTGTTTGCGACGCGGGCATGCACGGGCCGGTAGGCCACGTCTTCGAGCCGCTCCTCTGCCTGTCGCAAGCGGGTGGCCAGGCGGTCGAGCATGCGCACGGCGATCGAGGGGAAGCGGCCAATAAGGCGGACGATGTCATCGCGGGACATGACGCATAGCGTGCAGTCTTCCAGTGCTTCCGCGTAAGAGTCCGCCATGGCCTGTCCTAGCATCCCCATTTCGCCGAAAATCGAGCCGGCCTGTACGGTGCCGGTGACGAGCTTGCGCCCGTCTTCGGTGATCCGGTAGAGGGCGACACTTCCGGTCTTGAGGATGAAGAGGACCTCGCCCGTGCGCTCCGGTTCGAAGAAGACGCGCCCGCGATGGCACGTCGTCATCGCCGACATGGTCGCGACCTCGCGGAGTTCCTGCGTGTTGAGGTCCTTAAAGATTTCGGACTCGCGGAGATGCGCGCGCTTGACCTGGTCGTGCTCGGCGGTCATACCGGTTCAGTCCCGCCGAGCAGCCCGCTCAGTCGCTCCCACGTCGGATTGCCCAAAGACACGACGACGCCGTTGAAGCGGAAGGAGGGGACAGCAAACACCTCTGGCGGCAGCGAGCGCGCTGATTGCGAGATGTCGACGACGCGTACACGGGCGGCGCCGTATGTCGCGACGGCCTGCTGCGCGAGCGCGCGGGCATGGTCACAGCCTTCGCACCCCGGGGCCACGAACACCTCTAGCACGAGCCTGAACCTCCTTGTTGCGGAGCTTACGCAATCGCGACCTTGAGCCTATGTGATCAGGATCACGAGTAGGTTCCCCGCCCGGAAACACGTGACCGAGATCACTACGCTAGGCGTTTCCGAGGTCGAACATCTGATCGGAGCCGCGAGCGGTCTGCAATCTCTGGAGGTACCGATCATGCTCCAATGCGGCTCACCCTCTGGCAGCCTCATCTTCCGCCTTCACCGGCGGCTGTGGGCCCCGCCTGCGCTAACGTCCGAATGATGAACGCACTTATTGGCTGGTGGCAGCGCCGATCGGCTGGAAAAGGTCGGTTGGACGGTCACCGCGCGGCTGACGCTCTCATCGCCACCCTGTCGGCGCGCGATCCCGTGACCGGCGAGCACGTGAACCGCGTTGCGTGCATCGCCACCGAGATCGCCATCATCGACGGGATGGACGAGGCGGCGATCCTGCCAGTGGAGATTGGCGCGCGCCTGCATGACGTCGGCAAGCTTGGTATCCCGGACTCCATCCTGAAGAAGCCGTCGCGCCTCACCGACGGCGAATGGACAGTCATGCGCCGTCACCCTGAGATTGGCGGCGAGTTGTTGCGGTCGATCCCGGCGCTCGCGCATGTCGCGTCGACGGTGGCCGCACACCATGAGCGCTGGGACGGGGACGGCTACCCCTTTGGGCTGCGGGCCAACGCCATCCCCCTGGAGGCCCGGATCTTCGCGCTGGCTGACTCGATCGACGCGATGACCTCGGACCGGCCGTACGAAGCGAAGCGTGATTGGGACTATGTGCATTCGGAGTTAGTCGCCGGGGCTGGCTCGCAATGGGACCCGCGCCTGACTAGCGTCGTTCTGGGTGCGCTCGGCCGCATTGAGCAGCTCGAAATCGGCTGTCCGCACGGCGTGAGGGAAGGACGTGAGGATGTCGTCCCCACGGATTGAGCTGCTGTCGTTCCGGGATTGTCCGAACTACGAGGCGGCTTAGCAGCGCCTCTGCATCACGCTTCTGGTCGCTCAAGACGGTGATCGGGATCACCTCGATGTTCGGGGCCGCGGCGTAGAAAGATCCACGGGTGCTCGAAACGCGTCCGGCAGACGGCCGACCGGGAGGCAATCATGGCGAGGCTTGTGGTGTATGGGAGTTCCATCCCGTGTCCCGATATGGCGCGACTCGGGTTATGGCTGGAGCAACACGCCGTCGAGGGGATGGTGATGCTGGACATCCAGCAAGACGCCGAGGCCTACAAGAAGGTCAAGGGGTGGGCTGGCTACGCCTCCGTCCCCACGCTCGTGATCGCTCCGGACGGTGGGCTGGATCCGATCGATCCGCCGCTTCCACTCTTGGGGAAACGCGCTCGCGGCTTCGACCGCGGCACGGTCCTGACGGAGCCTAACCCTGCGCAGATCACCGAGTTCCTCCGCCGCAACGGCATCACGGTCCAAGAGCGCGGCTCATCATCATTGTCCGCCGGCGTCGAGTCGCCACGGCGGCTGGCGAGCAAAGGGGAGCTGCCGGACGCGAGGCGCAGAGTGGTTACCGTCTATCCGATCACCGGCAAACAACTCTTCTTCCACGTGCCGGACTCTTGGTGCCGCGAATGTGACCTCACGGTGCACGCCGTCGAGGACGCGATCCGCGGGGACCAATGCTTCGAACTGCGGATCAAGCCGTGGGGGAACAATCTGATCGACGCGCTACGGCGCGGCGGATGGCACGCGCCGGTCGTCACGATTGACGGCAAGCTCTTCTCGCAAGGCGTCGTGCCGGACGTGGCACGGCTTCGCGCCGCCCTCGGACTGGCAGATGGAAGCGCGTCACAGTGAGCTCTGGGTGCTCGAAGGTCGGTCACACTCCCTCCACCCTAGCCGAGGGGGATCCCCTCCGGGTCCTTCGCGCGCACGTTTCCGCGTTCACGCGTGTTGCTGTGCACTCACCAACTGGACACAGCCGCACGGTGCAGTACCGGGGATGCGTTCGTCCGTTGGTCCCATCCGGCCAAGACCCGACAGCAGCTCCTCGATGTGCCCGCGCGTGTGTTCCAGGTCACGGATCCGCGCGTCCGCCTGCTCCAATGCACTGCGGAGTTGCCCGGCCAGCGCCTGACGAAGGTCGCCGCAAGTCGCATCGTGCGCCACGCGGGCGACCTCCCGCATGTCGTCGAGCGACATCTCGATATGCCGGAGCCCGCGCACCAGCCGCAACGTGGCGAGGTGTTCCTCCGCGTAATCGCGGTACCCGTTCTCCCGTCGCGGCGGTCGAGGCAGGACGCGGTGCCGCTCGTAGAAGCGGATCGTGTCGGGACTGAGCCCGGTCTGCCGGCTGGCCTCCAGGATGTTCATCGTCGCCTCCAGCCGCTTCTCGACCTTCGGGGTCGTTGACCTTGGAGGCAGTCCAAGGTTTAGCGTCTATCAATCTTAGCGATAGACGGAGGAACCGATGCCCGATTACGACCTGGCGGTGATAGGCGGCGGTGCCGCGGGATTCGCCGCCGCCACGAAAGCGAACGATCTCGGGAAGTCCGTCGTCCTTATCAACGACGGACTGCCGATCGGCGGCACCTGCGTCAACGTCGGCTGCGTCCCTAGCAAGCACCTGTTGCACCTGGCGGAGCTTGCGCACCGCCCGCAGCACCCCGGCTGGCCTGCCGTTGGCGCCGTGACGCCGCGCGTCGACTTCGCCGCGGCCATTCGCGGCACCGGCGCGTTGGTCGAGACCCTGCGCGGCACGAACTACATCGACGTTATCAACTCGCTCGACCGGGCGGCGTATGTCGAGGCTCGTGCACGCTTTATGTCGCCCACGGAAATTGAGGCGGGCGGCAACAGGTACACCGCTCGGACGTTCCTGATCGCCACCGGCAGCCGCCCGGTGGCTCCCCCGATCCCCGGCCTGCGCGAGGCCGGGTTCTGGACGAATCGCGAGGCGCTCCAGGCAGACCACCTCCCCGCCGATCTTGTTGTCATCGGTGCGGGGCCGATCGGCCTCGAACTCGGGCAGGCCTTCCTGCGCTTCGGTAGCCGCGTGACGGTGCTGGAGATGGCGGATCAGGTTCTGCCCCGCTTCGAACCGCTCATTGCCAACGAGCTAGAACGGGCGCTGGTGGACGAGGGGATGGCGATCCATACCTCCGCCAAAGTCGCCGGGGTACGCATCGAGGGTGGCCGCAAGGTCGTGCTCGCAGAGATCGACGGCCAGGCGCGCGACTTCCCGTGCGACGAGATTCTGGTCGCCACCGGGGTCCGCCCCAACACGGAGGACCTCGGCCTCGGAGCGGCCGGCGTACACATCGACGCGCGCGGGTTCGTGGAGACGGACGCGCAATTGCGCACTTCCAACGAGCGCGTCTATGCCGCGGGCGACGTCACCGGGCACGGCTTCCTGGAGACGCTGGCGGCGAAGGAAGGGGCCGTGGCGGCGGAGAACGGCCTCACCGGCACGGCGCGGACCATCAACTACGAGCACATCCCGAGCGCCGTCTTCACCGACCCGCAGGTCGCCTCGGTCGGGATCACCGAGGCGCAGGAGATGGAGCGCTGGAACGCCTGCTCCTGCCGCCACGTCGAGGTCGCGCGCATCCCGAAGGCGCAGGCGGTCGGCGACCGTTACGGGGTGATCCAACTCGTCGCGCACCCGGAGACGAGCGTGCTCGTCGGCGCGCACATGGTCGCACCGATGGCAGCGGACCTCATCCACGAGGCGACGCTCGCGGTGAAGTTCGGGTTGAGCGTGGACGACCTCATCGACACCGTGCACGTCTTCCCGACCCACTCTGAGGGAATCAAGCTGGCGGCGCAGGCGTACGTCCGGGACATCTCGGTCATGGCCTGCTGCATCGGCTAAGGCGGGCGAGATGAAAAGGTTACTGGCTGGCCTCGGCCTCGCTGGGCTGGTCTGCCTGCCGTGTGTGCTCATCGGTGGCGTCGTGAGCCTGGCGCTGATCGGCGGCACGCTGGGCGCCTTCGCGACGAACCCGCTTGTGCAGGTTGCAGGCCTGGCCTTTGTCGGGATCGCGGCCGTGATGTTCTGGCGTGGGCGCCATCGGGCTCCGTGCGCGATCGACGCGCCACCGAGGACCGAGCATGACCCGGCACCCGTGGTCTCCAGCGTTCGGCCACGGCCACGGTAACCCGGCGGCACCGGGAGAAAGGACGAAACGATGATCACCTCGCGTGTGTTAATCGAGGTCGATGGGATGACGTGTGCTGACTGCGCGGGCACCGTGCATGACGCGCTGCATCGGGAACCAGGAGTGCACGCTGCGGATGTCTTCTGGCCGCAGGGTGTTGCGCTGATCGCGTTCGACCCTGGTGTGACGGACGAGGCGCACATCTTGAGGGCGGCGATCTTTTCGGAGCCCAGCGGGACGCACCGCTTCTCGGCGCGCACCACACCGCGCGCGCATTGTTGTTGACCGCGAGTAGGCCGCGTCACTGCACGGAGGACCAGGTGCACCACCGAGAAGGCGACGGGCCGCACGCCCCTCGCGGCAGGTTGCGGAATGCCCGAGGCCGCGTGGCTCGGCTGGCGGCGGTGGTTGCCGGCCTCGTGCTCGTGACCGCGGCCGGACTAGGGTGGGCGCGCAGTACGGATGAAGTCTCGCCGCCGATCAGCGTGCCGGTGCCCGCACAGACCCTGAACGTGGACGAAGGGGAACGTGCGGCCGTGCATGCGCGCGGGCTTGGACTCGTGACGCCGCCGGCGCAGCGCGATCCCGCGCCTCCGATCGATCTGCAGACAGCCTCGTTTGCGGATGGCTCGCCGTTCCACCTGGACAAGGAGCGTGGCCACCTTGTCGTGATCTTCTTCATGGCGTATTGGTGCCCGACTTGCGTGCCCGAAGCACAGGCGCTCGCGGAGATCCAGCGGGAGTACGGGGACAGAGGTGTGCGCATCCTCTCGCTCGACGTCGACCAGGCCAGCAACGAGCAGCTCCTCGCGCAGTTCCGCGACCGCGCGGGCGGGCAGTATCTCTGGGGCATCGACCGCGGCTTCCGGGTCGCGCGCGCCTTGGGCGTGCAGATGCTTGATTCGACCGTGGTGATCGACCGCGAGGGGCGGGTTGCTTATCGCGACGGCTCGCCGACCCCCCGCGAGACCCTGCGCGCCGTGGTCGAGACGCTGCTGGCGGAGCCACAGAGATGATCGACGCGGTATTCCACGCCGTATCCGATCAGGCGAACGCGTGGGTCAATGTGTTCGCCTCATGGGTCCACGTGCTGCCGTTCTCGTTTGCCTTTGGCGCGGGCATGCTCGCCACCGTCAACCCCTGTGGGTTCATCATGTTGCCCTCGTTCGCGGCGTTCTACCTGGCGACCGATGGCGAGGAGACGCCCGCGCTCACGCGCCGCCTCGTGCGAGCGTTGCAGGTGGGGGTGCTGGTCACCATCGCATTCGTCGCGAGCTTCGGCCTAGCTGGCCTGGTCGTGACCGCGGGGGGGCGCGGCATCGTCCGCTGGTCGGGCTGGGCCGGGCTCGGGGTCGGGGGCCTGCTGGTCGCTCTCGGGCTGTACCAGTTGGTGACCCGTCGTGCCGTGTTCGCCGGCGTGACGGCGAGCGTCCGCGTCTCGCGTTCCCGGACGCTCCGCGGCGTGCTCGCATTCGGCGTCGCGTACGCGGTGGCGTCGCTGGGCTGCACGCTGCCGATCTTCCTGCTCGTCGTAGGTAGTGTGTTTACCGGGAGCAACGGCTACCTCGGCTCCGCGTGGCGCTTCGTCGAATACGCTGCGGGGATGGGGATGGTGCTGACACTGTTGACGGTAGGCGTGGCGGTCGCCCGAGCGCCGGTGGTTCGGTTCGTGAGCGGCGTCTTGCCCTACGTCCACGGCGTCGCGAACCTGGCACTCGTCTTTGCGGGGTCGTACCTCGTCTGGTACTGGTGGAGGGCACTCATATGACCGACCCGGACGTCGTGGTCTACACGCAGCCGCACTGCGCGGCCTGCTCGCAGGTCGAGCATTTCCTGGAATCGCGAGGTGTGCCGTTCACGCTGTATGACGTCTCGCAGGACGTAGCCGCGCTCAACGAGATCGTCTCGCGCGGCTACATGGGCACGCCGGTGACGCGCGTTGGCGACCGTTGGGTAGCTGGTTTTCGGCGAAAGGAACTGGAGTCGCTGCTGCACGATCGCTGAGGCGGCTGACCGATAGCTCAGATAGCCACGTACAGAATTGGAAACGTGGGGACACTCAGGCTCAGTCGACGAGAATGACCTCAAATAAAGAGGCCTTCGTACCACCGTACGAACGTCGACTTACTACCAGACTCCACGGGGCGTGACCGTTCCCGCTGCGCCCCCGTCGACCCCTGCCTTCCACCCAGACTGACTGCGCCTTAGTCGAAGAGTGCTCGAGGAAGAGCGCCGTCCCGCGGAGCGGCCGCTGTGGTGAGTCCCGACGGACAGGCTTGTATTCCCCGACAAGAGACCCACAAGAACCCGGGGGTGCTAGAGCACCCGGATGTCCGGTCTACTCACCGCCCGCGCAGCGCGACGGTGCGCCTTGCGCCGCCGGCGTTGGGAGGACCGCCGGACGAGTACGTCGCATACCTCAGCGGCGACGACTGAGTGACGCCGGAGAGGCAAGTCCCTAAGCACGTCGCTCTGGCGCGTGATTCCGGAGACTTACTACCAACCCGTTCCCAGATTCTGATTTTCTTGTGTCGAATTCGGCTGGCGTCCGGTACATCCCGTACGCTGGCGGGCGGATTGTGGCTACGACGTCACGTGGGATGTCGGCGTGTCGGAACGGGCGGAAAGCGAGGGCGTTCTCATCATGCGTAGTCCCGGGACGTCGTTGACGGGTTCAACTCGTAGAGGACCGCGCGCTTCAGCCCTCACACTCGCCATCGCGATCGGCGCGTTCACGCTGGGCGTACTGCTCATGAGTCCGCGTCCCGTGAGCGCGGCGGCCCCGTCGGTGGCTGGCGGTACGCTCACTGCCTGCAACGGCGAGGAAAACGCGGGCGGTACCGGCGTGCGATGCACCATCACGGTGACGAACTATGTAACGGACCTGGGCGCGCTCGCCGCCGCGCCGGTATCGACGTGGACCGTCGAGCGGTGCACCGGCGCGGCCGGCCTGATCGCGCCTCCGGCCACGGGAGGGACCTGCACGACCACGACCCTGTCCATCGTGGGGCAGCCGATCACAACGGTGCAGCAGTGCAACGGCTCCGGCAGCGGTGGTGGCGGCGGCGTGTGGTGCGCCGTGACGATCGCCAACCACTTCACGACGGCACCGGCCGGTGCGTTTACGCCGGCGACAGTCTTTGAATGCGTGAGCGTGCCGCTCACCCCGGGACTGGTCTGCGACCCCACCGCCGGCAACAACACGGCCGCCTCAGTGCCGGCGGCCACCGTCGGCCAGTGCAACGGCTCCGGCAACGGTGGCGGCCTAGTCCCCGCCGTGCCGGCTGGCTCTGCCCACTGCGCCGTTGGCGCCGGTTCCACGACGACTGTCACGTTGGCGGTGCACGTCGACCAGTGCAACGGTTCGGCCAACGGCGGCGGCGAATTCCTGAAATGCACGGCCACGGTCACCAACGACGTTGTCGCTCCGCCGCCACCACCTCCCCCGCCGCCGGCCGAGGAAGGGCCAGTAGAGGTGGTTGTCCCGGTGATCCCGCCGCCGGCGGCCGCACCACCGGTGATCATCCCGGTGCCGGTCGCGCCGGGAGTGGTGCCAGCAACCCCGCCGCAGGCAATCGTGCTGCCTCCAGTGGTCGTACCGCCCGGCGTCCCGCGGATCGTGCTCCCACCGGTCGTAGTACCGCCGGGCGTCGTCCAGGTAATCATCCCGGTCGTGTTACCGCCTGGGACCGTGCCGGTCATCATCACTCAGTTGATTCCCCCGATCACGCCGCCGAAGACGGGGAATGCCGGCTTCGCAGGCGCCGGGTCAGACTCAACCCCGCAGATGTGGCTGCTGGCGAGCGGCACCGTGGGCCTCGTGCTGGCGGTCCGTCGGTTCGTCTCGCGGCGCTAGACGAATGTCGATGGCCTCTTCGCGTGGTTCGTCGTTGCGTCGTCCACGCTGCTTTGGGCGCGCCAGGTGCAGGCGTCGGAGCGGCACCGCCCCTGCCGCCTGCAATACGCTGTACCGAAAGCGCGAAGAGCGGGGGTGGCCGGCGTGTCGTCGATGAAGCTGATCGCTGCCCTCATCCTCGCGACCGCCCTCGTGGTGTTCGGTGCACAAAACACGCAGTCGGTGACGTTCCACTTCCTCATGTTTGATGTGGGGCCTGCACCGGTCCTGCTGGCAGTCTTTGCGGCGGCAATCATTGGAGCGATGCTCGCATGGACGGTCTCCGCGCCCGGCCGCTTCCGAGGGATGCGCCGTCGCCGCGACCTGGAGCACGAGGTTGCGGCCGCTCAGGAACAACTCAAAGCGGCGACCACGGCGCTCGAGGAATCGCGCCGCGCGAGCCGTCCCCCTCCGACCCCGCCACAGGGGCCGTCCTAGCCGCGGCTCAACCGAGCTGCTCACGTTCCGCTTCGTGATCGAGAAGTCTTCCGCGAACGCCCACAGCAGGCGACGGCGGTCCCGCTAACTGCCGGCCGGGCGGCTGAGAAGGGGCGAGTCCGGGGACGTGAAGAAGTCGCGGATCCCGAGCATGTACGCGCTGTCGTAGGAGAGGTCCTCTGGCAGGCCCTCTACCTGGTAGTAGCGGGTGCCGCGCGACCATCCGAAGGAGGCCAGGTCGAACGAGCCAGCGCGCGTCGGTGCCGCGCCGCCATCGCGAAAATGCCAGGCCTGGTGACTCTGACCGACAGACAGGCCGTAGCGCGTGGCGATCGACTGGACATCGGCGGCGGCGCGCTGCATGAGCCGTCCCGCGGAGGCGGTGTCGAAGTTCGTGGCGAACATGGCCACGATCGTCTCGCCGGAATCTGCCAGCAACGCCTGCCCGCGAGGGTCGGCAGCGATCGCTGCCCAGCCGAGCGCGGGTTCCGACCAGATCACGTGCTTCCCCTCTGCCTTCGCCGCGCCCACGACCGTCTGGAGCCATATCCAGTCCAGCGCCTGCGCCGCGTCGTCCCAGCGCCAGCCATTTCGCGACGCGAGATAGGCGACCGTCTCGTGCAGATACACGCCTTCGACGTTCGTCCGCGCGAGGAGCGCCGCGGCGTCCGTCGCTGCAACGTACAAGGGGCGATCCTGATACCGGGGGAAGTCGGACGAGGCAGCCGTGAAGTAGTACGGCACGCCTCGACCTTCCCATTGGGCGATCAAGGCGTCCGTGGCGCCGTATCCGGGATTCCGGAACGCGACGTGCACCGCCGGGGAGTCGATCTGCCGGTAACGGTCGAGTTCTTCGGGGCGAAGCGCGAGGACGATGAGCGTCGGCGGCGGCTTCGGTGCTGGTGCCACCGTGGCCACCGACGGCCCGAGTTGGACCGCCTGCAGCGGCGCATTCTGGAGTCCTTCAGCGAAGGCATCCTGTGCCGAGAGCGGGCTCAGCGCACAGAGGACGAGCGCGTATACGGCGAGCATGGCGGACCGTAGTCGGCGGTCGGGCACGTGGGCCCTTTCGTGCGGTTGTGAAACGGTACCCGACTCACGGGGTCAGAATGGGCGCCGAGACTCAGAGAATATCCTGCGGCGTCCCGAGCGTGCGGACAACAGCGATCCTCGACGGCCGGTCGTGCCGCTCCTGATCCGCAGCCGAGCGACGGGGTTAGGCCTCGTCGGCCACCGCGGGTGACCGCGTCCAGGACCAGGCTGTGGCCGCCAACAGCGCCACGATGACCGACATTGTGATGGCCTGGACCAGCGCGAGGACCACCGCCGAGCCGGCCAGCGCGGTGCCGCCGACGACGATCGTGGCCGCGATGAACAGGGACACCATCGAGGCGGGCATGTACCGCATCGCGAAAAGGAACGTGAACAAGAGCAGAGCCAGTGCGGCGCTCGCCCCGGACCATGCCTGCAGGCGGACGAGGAGATCGGACGCCGCATCCGACCGCCCGGCCAGCAGCGTAACCGGGAGAGCGGGCACGATGCCGAGCGCAAGCGCCGTACCAAGCGCGAGCACCGCGGCGACGGCCAGCAGTTCGATCAGCGCCCGCCGGCGATCGGTGTCGGCCCTCGTCATCACCGGGAGAAGGACGATCGCGAGCGGCGCCGCGAGGAACACGGGCAGCCGCCCGAGTGTGAACGAGACCGCATACTGACCGGCGTCTGAGGCGTTGAGGACCATCCGCCCGTACACCGCGTCCCCGTTCAGCAGCCAATAGAACACGAGCCATGCGAGGACCGGCCCCAGCAGATCTCTCCCAGCGGTGCCCCGACCCCCTCGGGTCAGTCCGTCGAACGCGCCGATGAGCGCGAGGAATGTCAGTGTCCCCGCGAGCGAGAGCGGCAGGGAGAGGACGAAGGGGTGGACATTCCGGACGCCCATCAGGATCAAGGGCACCACGACCAGCATGCGGAGCACCGCGAACATCGAGATTGAGACGGCGAGGGGGCCGAGCCGGAGCGCGCCCTGGATGCGCCCCTGACCCACGCCAACCAGCGCGTGGAGCGGCAACTGCGCCCCAATTGCGACTGCCAGGCCCGTCCCGACCGATCTCGAGAGCGCCACGACCGCGATCACGGACACGCCGAGCGCCAGCGCGATCGCGCGTCGGAGGTCGCGGACGGCGAGGGTGGAGTCCCCCGAGGCGCGCAAGGCCACGACAGGCTGGATCGCCGAGGCGATCCCATTCGCGATGTTCCCCACTGCCAGGCTGAGTACGAAGGTCGCGTACTCGCCTCCGGTCAGCGTCCGGGCGGCAAGCAACTGGAGCGCGATCCCGAGCGTCAGGGTGACGAGGACCGTGGACTCCAAGGCCAACCCGCTCGGCGTGAGCATCGTGGTCCGGGCAGGCCGTAAACGCTGAATCGCCCGGGCTAATCCCACGCGGCTCAATCTCCGTACTAGTGAGCCATGCGGACCCGTTCGTAGATCGCGAGGCTCTCATCGGCGATCTTCGTCCAGTCGTAGCGCGAAGCCAACGCCTGCGCGGCGTCACCCATGCGCCGCCCCGCGTCGGGACTCCGGATCACGCTCTCCGCCGCGTCCGCGAGGCACCTCGGGTCCGGGTCGACGACGAGGCCGGAGACACCGTCTTCGACGATCTCGTCAGCCGCGCTGTAGTGTCCGCGGACGACGATCGACGGGACGCCGCAGGCGGCGGCCTCGAGGACGGTCATGCCGAAGCCCTCGCGCTCTGAAGGCATGACGAGCACCTTCGAGCCTGCGATCACGTTGTACACCGTCTTCTCGTCGACGTGGCCCCGAAATCGCACGGAACTACCCAGTTCAAGGTCGGCTGCCAGCCGCTCGAGGCGATCGTGGTCCGGCCCGGTCCCAACGATCTGGCACCGGATGTCGGGTAGGCACTGGCGGAGCAACCGAAGCGCCTGCAGCAGCAAGTCCACGCGTTTGTGCTCGATCAATCGGCCGACATACGTCACGTCGAATTCCGGGGCGCGCCGTGGGACCGACGAGAGCGCGTCAAAGTCGATCCCGTTCGGGATGACCGATATCTGCGCGCCGCCCCGGCCACCGGCACGGAGGCGACGGGCGGTGAGTGCCGAGACCGCGACCCGCCAGTCCGCGAGCGGCAGTGCGACACGTTCCACAGCCTGCGCGGCCTGGGCGCCTCGGCCAAGGTATTGCGTCCAGTAGTCGCCCCAGTACTCGTGCCAGGTCATGACCACGGGCTCGCGACGGACGCGGGAGATGAGCCAGAGCGGCAGCGCATGAAAATACGGAAACGCGCACACCTCGAGCACGTCGAACTTGCCGAGCGTCGCGACGCGCGCGCTGCGCAGCCCGAATTCGACGGCCTCACGGATCGAGCGTTTCCCGTCCTCTGTATAGAGGGAGGGCGGCCTCCCGACTCCGTGATAGAAGATGCCGTCGCGCTCGAGGTCTGCGGCGCCGTCCCAGTACTTCCACGAGATCATGTGGACTTCGTGGTGCGCGCTTAGACGGGAGGCAATCTCCCAGTACCGCTTCTCCCCGCCACCGATGGAGTATGGGTACAGCGCGTCGTAGACGAAGGCGATCTTCATGGGCGCCCCGGCTTCATCCGCGCCCTGGTCCGCGTGCCTCCGTCGATTCGCTCACTCGAGTTCCAGAAGGCTGGCCATGGCACCGACGAGCGCGATGTTCGCGCCGCTGATGATGAAGCTCTGCGCGATACCGGCCCACACGAGGGAACTGATCCCTCCGAGCACGCCGACAGCGAGGGCGATGTCGATTCCGGCGCCCACCAAGGCGCAGAGGAAGCCGATGCTCAACAGGACCTCGAAGCCCAGGTAGCGACGGTAGAACCGAAGCAAGCGGTCGTCGTTCGTCAACCCGCGCACCGTTGTATACAGGCGAGAGACGAACCCCAGCAACAGCGCGTTGATCCCGACGACGAAGAAGATGCCGCCCGCGAAGACCGGCTGCCAGTGCGCGCCGCCGATGACGATCTCGGCCCGAGGCAAGGAGAGGAGGAAAAGCACTGCGCCCAACGCGACGAGCAAGAGCCCTGGCAGCGTGAACAGATAGTTTGGGCTGGCAAGCAGCAGGTACCGCAGATGGCGCCAGCCGTCGCGGATCGTATTCAGTTTCGCCTCGCCCACGCGCGTGCCATACGTGATCGGCACGTTCGTGATGGCCAGGCCGCGACGCGAGGCCTTGAGGAGCATCTCCGAGGCCAGTTCCATGCCATCAGTGCGCAGTTCGAGTCCGCGCAACGCATCGGCGCGCATAGCGCGCAGTCCGCACTGGCTATCGGGCGACTTCGCGCCGGCCATCATCTTCAACAGCATCGAGATCACAGGCGTGCCGATATATCGATGGCTCCAGGTCATTGCCCCGGGAGCCATGCCACCGGCATACCGGTCGCCCATCGCGATGTCGGCACCCTGTTCGAGCGGACGGACGAGTGGTTCGAGGTCGGAGAAATCGTACGTGTCGTCACAGTCGCCCATGACGATCCACTCGCCGCGGGCCTCACTGAAGCCGCGTCGGAGCGCAGCGCCATAGCCTCGCTTCGATTCGTAGACGAGACGGGCGCCGGCAGACTGCGCGATCTCGGGCGAGCGATCGACCGATCCGTTGTCGACGACGAGGACCTCACCCGAGCGCCCGCTCTTCTCGAGCCAGTTGCGTGCCTTTTGCACGCAGACGCCGACCGTCAGTTCCTCGTTGAGACAGGGCATGACGATCGAGATAAACGGCTGTGCAGTCATGGGACCGTCCGTGGGAATGCGGCGCTCGGGTCGTTGCCACGAAAACGGAAGGCGGGCTTCAAATGTTGGGGTAGGCGGTCGTTACATTTTCATCGCCTCGCACGACAGACCGCGAGCGAAAGTTTCGCTCGCGGTCAACCGTGCGAACCGGTGACGGACGCGACGCCCGCCCGTGTCTACAGGACTACGAGCAAACCCCGAGGCTGTCGCCGCGGTCTATGAAGGCGTGCTCGGCGTTCCTGGAAACCGTGATCTCGTGCCCGTTGTGACAGATCGTCACTTTGTCGTGCGGCCCATAGGCCGCGGCAACGGCGGATGACGCAGAGAGCATCAAGAGAAGCCCCATGACGGAAGCGGTGACCGCCAATGGCGCCATACGAGAGGTGGCTCTGCGAATCCCAACGCGTACTTTCGACATATCGCTTCTCCTCTTCGGAGTCTCCTCTTCGGAGTGCAGGCGTTTTGCGGGCCCCGGGAAACTCTACCCGTGCGCGGGAGGCGAACGCCTCACGCGCCCATTACAAAGTCACTCACGGCCGCGCCTATCCCGTACCTCCAGCCGACTCACACAAATGACATTCAAACAAATGCCCACAGCCTGACCTTGAGAACGAATGGGACAGCTGATCCGTTAGGGTGATGTTGGCGCTTCGGCGGCATGGCGACGAACGAGGGCGGCGAGTAGTGGCGGCCAGGACCGATGCTGAAGCCCGCGGGACGGGCCGAACGTACGTGCGCGTCCGGCGCCTCGCGAACCCTCCGCTTTTGAGTTTCGGCATTGGCCTTGCTCTTGCGGTGGCTGTTTGGGGCACCGGAGTCCTCGAGGTCAGGCCCTCGTTTCAGGTCCAGGCCTCGAGCGCGCTGTCCGAGGACGAACTCCACGTCACGGCCACCGTAAAGCCCGTCGTGGAGGACCAAATCCGTGCCTGGTTCTTCCTTGCCGACCCCGACGAACGCGAGCCGTGGAGACGCAACGTCTACCGTTCGGCCGTCCAAGAGGAGGTCGTTACCCCTCAGGACGGCGCGACGTTCGAGTGGCGCCTGCCGGCCGGCTCTGTCCCAGCCGGGCGATACGCGGTGACGATCTGGTTCCACTATCTCGATGGCGAGGAGTGGAAGCACCTGGACGGCGGCAGCTACGGAATGGCGCCCATTGACTTCCGCTAGCCTGGCTGCGCGAGTGCGGACCGGTGCCATCAGGTGGTCGCCTCTGGTCGTGCTCGGCGCCCTCCTCGCCGCCCGGCAATGGTCGCGCATCGGCGACTACCCCACAGGAAATGATCCAGGGAACTGGATCGCCCTCGGACGAATGCTTGTGTATGCGCCTGGCGACTTTGCAAAAGAGCCGTTTCCGCCGCTCGTCCCCCTCGTGATGTACCTGGGGAAGAGCACGGCTGGGCCCATGGCGTTCGCGAGAGCGATGGAGGTCACATCGACGCTGGCGGTGGTGGCCGCAGTCTATTTCGTCGCTATGCGGGAGTTGAGAGTCTCCTTGGCCATGGCCGTCGCAGCTGGCGTGGGCTTCTCCGCGTACGTGAACGAGGTCTCGGCGTTCGGCGGATACCCCCAGAATTTTGGCACGGCGTTCGCAGTCGTCGCCCTCTGGGCGGCGGTCAGTTACTTCAGGCGCCAGCGCCGCTGGTACTTGATCGCGTATGCGGGCTTCCTCAGCCTGACGGCACTCACGCACCACGCGACGTTCGCCGTCGCCCTCTCCACCATCGCGGTCGGGTGGACGCTCTATGCGACGGAACGGCCAACCATCGAACGGTTCGTGCGGGTCACGGCCGCTCTGGGCCTGGCGACGCTACCGGCTGTCCTGGCGTTTCTGCCGATCCTCTGGTTTCTCGTCCAGGCCGGCTACCAGCCACCGATCAACATCTCGCAGATCGGGCTCGTGGAACGTTTCCAGTACTCCGCGGCCGAGGCGCCGCTCATCTGGCTATGGATCATCGCGGCGGGCGCCTCCTACCTCGTACTCACCGTCCACGAGCGCCGGGAGCGTCTGTGGAAGGTGTCGGCGGCCCTGCTCCTGGTGGGCCTACTTCTGTATGTCGGTGCCAGCGAAGTGCGCGCGTTTCCGACGCTGGCCGTCGGGGCCGCCCTGGCCGTAGGGGGCGCGCTTGAGCGCCTGGCGCGCCAGGTCCGCCGCCCGGAATGGCGGATGGCCCAGGCCGCGATGATTGCGGCGTTTTTGGTAGTCCTCTTCCTCCAGTCGGAGCGGCGACTGCAGCTCGTCTACCCCTACTACGCCGTCGCGAACGATCGGCTTATGGAGACCGCTGCGTGGATGGACGCCCATCGAGACGAGGGTGCGTTTGCGGTGAGGAAGTACCGAAACGACTGGCCGGTCGTCTGGTGGTTCGCCGCGCTCACGCGCGCGCACCTTGTCGGCGGGGCGGATCCTCGACTGCTGACCTTCCCTGAGCAGCGCGCCGACGCGCAGCTCGTTGCGGCACTCTTTGACGTGCGGGACGATCCGGCGGTCACGACGCAAATCGCCCAGGACCACGAGATCCGGTACATGGTCTTCCGGCCGGCCGACTGGGAGAACTGGCCGGCATGGTGGGAGCGAGCCCAACGCTACACGAGCATGGCGTACGAGAACGACGAATACGTCATCGTCGACATTGCCGAACGGACGACCGCCGAGGGCGCGACGCGATAGTGTGAACCGTTTCCCCCGCGGGACGCGCGCCCCCGGGCTCCGCACCCGGATCTGGAAGCTCAGTCGGTCGCTGCTCGGTGCGAAGACTCGCCATCGAATACGTCGTGGGTTGGATGCATCAGGTCGCACACCCGTGTGGCGGTTAACCGCGAACGGACCAGAGCGGTTCGCACCAATTCCGCACCAATTGTTCGATTATTTGGTCGACCATGTCACAACCATACTTATCTTTCGTTGGTATTGTTTCCGTTATTGGGCCAAGTCAGTTGATTACTTTTATATGCCTTCAAATGTACGTTGCGTGCATCCCTAATCGCCGATTTGCGAAAGGATCAATCATGAACGGTGCCCTGCGCAGACCGCTGCTGGTGGCCGCCCTGGGCCTCGCGCTCCCGGCGGCGGCGCTCCTGAGTGCCTGCTCGAGCGACGACGACGAGGAGGCGGCACCCACAGCGACACAAGCGGCGACGCAGGCGGCCGCGTCCGCTCCGACGTCCACGCCGACAGTCGTGCCGGCGACCGCTGCCACGCCGGCCGCCAAGCCGGGAGTCCGCTCGCTGAAGGCGGGTACCGCCACGATCGCCCTCGACGGCAACGCGACGGATTGGGCTTCCGTCCCCGGCCTCGAGGTGGCGCTCAAGCCGCTCCCGAAGGAGTTGTGGGGCCGAGATGTCACCACGGCCGGCAAGCCCATGACGGCTACGGTGAAAGTCGCCAACACGGCAACCACTGCCTACGTCCTCGTCATGGTGCCGGACACGTTCACGTACAACCCGAAGAACCACAACGCCTCGCCCGCACTGGCGGTCGAATGGGCGGTTGACGCCGAAGCCGGAGTCGCGATGGGCGCGCTGAAGCCCGACCTGAAGAAGTCGGGTGGACTCGTCGACCTCTGGCACTGGGAGCTCGACTGCGGCCCGGGCGTGCTGTCGGGCGGCAAGTTCCCGACCGGGAACGACTCGAAGTGCAACCTGGACGACGAGTACGCCACGATCACCGACGAGCGCGAAGACGACAAGATCGACTCATCGTTGACGGGTTCGTGGGACCACACCGGCCGCGCGCAGGGGCCGGAGGCGCCGGGCACGTGGGTCTTCGAAATCGCGCGGCCGCTCAACACAGGTGACCCGCAGGACGCGCAGTTCACGGCCGGCAGCACGTCCCGCCTCGCGATTGCCTACTGGGACGGCAACGAAGGGCGCGCCAAGGACGGCGGCTGGACCGACACCGGCCACGTGGTGAGCGCGGTCGACGCCGACGAGTGGATCGAGGTGACCTTCGCCAAGTAACCGCGACGCGCGAGATCAGCGATGCGGATACGAGCGCGCCATCTGTTGATCTTCTCACTGGCGCCCCTGGCCGTGCTTGCTGCCGCCCTCATATGGGGACGGCAGCAGGCGCGGCCAGTCGGGTTCGCCCCGACCGTCTCAGGCGAAGCGCCCGCGGCTGCTGCGCTCGCCGGCCCGGTCACGTACACGGTCGACGCGCGGAGCAGAGAAGCCTGGGTGTTCTTCGATTTCGCGGCGGGAACGATCGTCGAAACGTCGTTCGACGGGGCCGGCTGGGACATCGCGCTGCGGCGGACTGAGTTGCGGACAAATGGCGGCGTCACCAATCCGCGAGGCAACGTCGCGGTGGCCAATCTGGGCGATGTCGCCCTCGAGACGGCGGCGATCCCCGCGGACACCGCATTCGCAAGCGACCAACTAGGGGGCGACGACGGTGACCAGGTCGTCAACGAGGCAATCCCGAAGTGGCACCGCTACAACCTGCTCGCCCACGTCGTGAGCGCACATGAAGCGACGTACCTGATCCGCACGAACGCGGGACGCGACGTCCTCGTCCGGTTCGACTCGTACTACTGCGAAGACGGTTCGCCCGGGTGCGTCACCTTCCGTTACCTCGCGGTGCGATAGCCGCGTCCCATATTGCGACCTGACGCGGCCCGAAGGCGCCGACGCGACCTCGGGGACACACTCCGGGATCGCGAGGCCTAGACGAACGTCAGGGAGCCGTACGTAGGCTGCCAGTTGCTGGGGGCGCCCGGACCGCCCCCGCCGGTGGCGCTGCCGGCGCCTTCGCCCCGATTGTGGTCGCGTACGCCGAACGCGCCGAAGGAGAAGATCGCCGCAACGACGAGGGCGACAGCGATCACGACGACGCCGATCAGAATGGGCCTGAGCGTCCAGTCACGACGGATGCGCGCGTAGGTTCCGGCCATCTGAGTCACCCCT
>SCTU01000288.1 GCA_004297315.1 Dehalococcoidia bacterium
AGGCGATGACTGGGGACTACGCGGCGCTCGAGCGGGTCTGTGCCCCGGACGTCGACTTCAACGACGGCAGTGCCGACCTCAAGGGCATCGATCAGGTGAAGGAGTTCGTCCGTACGTTCTCCACCGCGTTTCCCGACGCGAAGATCGAGTTCCACGACTTCATGGAGGCCGGCAACAAAGCCGCCGCCGAGCTCACGTATAGCGGGACGCACACAGGGCCGCTCTCCAGCCCTCAGGGGGACATCCCCGCCACGGGCAAGCGAGTCAGCCTGCCCGGTTCAGCATTCGTCACCATCCAGGGTGACCGGGTGACACGCTTCCGCGGCTACTACGACCAGATGGCGATGATGGCCCAGTTGGGCCTGATGCCTGAAGCCGCGCCCCACGTAGCAGCGAGCTGAGTCGACGGCCGGCGAGCGACCTCAGCAAGGGGCGCCTCGCAGGACAACGAGTGCCTGGCCTTAGTTGCCTGGGAATGCGGGTGCACGGCGTCCGAGAAAGGCCGCGATGCCTTCTCGGGCATCGGCTGTCGCGCCAGCCTCGGCGATGGCCTGCGACTCGAGTTCCATTTGGGCCTCGAAGCCATCGCCCGCGCCGAGACGCATGAGTCGCTTCGCCGTCCCGAGCGCGCCCGCCGGACCGCGGGCCAACTCCTCCGCCCACGCCCGCGCCGCCTGCGCCAGCTCGTCCGCCGGGACGACGCGGTTGACCAGGCCCCACTCGAGTGCCTGGCTCGCGGTGAGTGCGGGGTTCGAGAGGACGAGTTCGAGCGCTCGCTTGAGGCCGACGATGCGCGGGAGGGTGTAGGTGGAGCCACCGTCCGGAGTCAGCCCGACCCTCGTATAGGCGAGCGTGAAGCGGGCCGTGTCGGCCGCGATCGCCAGATCACAGGCGGCCACAAGGCTCATGCCGATGCCCGCTGCTGCACCGTTGACTGCGGCGATCACCGGCGCCCGCATCCGGGCGAAGCGTGAGAAGGCGGCGTGCGCGTGCCGGGTCACCGTCCGGAGGTGCTCGGGCAGCGCCTCGCCCTGCTGGGCGAAACTCCTCAGGTCGCCGCCGGCGGAGAACATCGTGCCAACCCCGGTGATCAGCACGACGCGAACCGAGCGGTCTCCGTCGCACTGCTCCGCAACCTCGGCCAGTTCACGTGCCATCGTTTCGTCGAACGCGTTCGCCGCATCGGGCCGGGCGAGCGTCACCGACGCCACTCCTCCCGACTGCTCTAGCCGGATGGTGGCGTAATCGGCCATTCGAGGCTCCCTTTCACGCTGACGCTCGCCGCACCATACCAGCGCGCCGTGGCTCGACGCGAAATCGTCGACGCCATGTTCAGCACGGACGGCCTCGCGTGTGTTATCACCACTGTCCGTCAGACGCGCGTTTCGAGGAGGCCGACATGCCCGAGCCGTACAAGTACATCCGCACCGAGCCGATTGACGACGGGACGATCGTCCGCATTTGGCTCGACCGCCCAGACTTCCGCAACGCGCAGAACCGTGGCCTCCTGGTCGAACTGGGCGAGGCGTTCCTGGCCGCCGAGGCCGACGACCGCGTCCGCGTGGTGATCCTCGCGGGGGCGGGGCCCCTCTTCTCGGCGGGCCACGACATGGGTACCCCGGATGCGATCGCGGAACGGCGCGGCGGCCCGTCCGAGCACTCGACCTCGGTGTCGTATGGCGGCACGCGCGGCGCGGTAGAAGGGCGCTTCCTCCAGGAGTGGCACTTCTTCTTCCAGAACACGCTGCGCTGGCGCAACCTGCGGAAGATCACGATCGCGCAGGTGCAGGGGAAGTCGTTCGCCGCCGCGCTGATGCTCGCCTGGGCGTGCGACCTCATCGTCGCGTCGGACGACGCTCAGTTCGCCGACGTCGTGGGTACGCGACTCGGCATGTGCGGCCTCGAGTACTTCGCCCACCCGTGGGAGTTCGGCGCGCGCAAGGCGAAGGAGCTCCTGCTGACGGGCGACACGATCGACGCCGAGGAGGCGCACCGGCTCGGGATGGTGAGCAAGATCTTCCCGCGCGCGCGACTGGACGAGGACACGGTCACCTTCGCGCGGCGCATCGCGAAGCTGCCGACGGCGGCGGCGTTGTTCATTAAGGAGTCGGTCAACCAGACCGTCGACAACCAGGGCTTCCACAACGCGCTGAACGCCGCGTTCACGCTGCACCAGGTGAACCACGCCCACTGGGCCGAGGTCCACGGTGACCACGGCGGAGTCGCGCGCGTCGAGGACGGCATCGAGGACTGGCGGACGGCCGCCCCGCCAGTGCTGAGCGCCGTGGATCAGCCCTAGCGGCCCCGTGCCTGCATCCAGGTGCCCGCTCAGGCAGCGGGCAGCCGGACCTCAACCTCGAGTCCGCCAAGGTCGGAGCGGCGTGCGCTGGCGTGCCCGTGGCGGCGCTGCGCGATCGCGGCGACGATGGCGAGCCCGAGGCCAACGCCGTGGCTCGCCCCGGGGGTGCGTGCGACGTTGACCTGCGTGAACCGCTCGAAGATGCGTCCCAGTTGGTCCGCCGGGACACCGGGCCCGTCGTCGGCTACGGCGAGGAAGGCCGAGCCACCTTCACGATGGGTGCGGACGCGAAGTTGTGCCCCGCGTGGAGCATGTGCGAGGACGTTTTCGATCAAGGCGGCGAGGATGCGCCGGATCTCGGCTTCCGAGATCGCGGCCGGCGCTGGCTGAAGTTCCGGCACCACGTGGCAGCCGTACCCCTCGAGCAGGGGCTGCATCCGGTCGAGCGTCTGCGCCGCCTCGGCGGCGAGGTCGACTGATCCCGCCGCGGACGAGGTGGACACATCTTCGGAACGAGCGAGCACGAGCAGGTCGTCGACGAGTTCGGCCGCTTCGTCGATGACGGCGAGCAGTTGCTCCGTCGTGGCCCGTTGATCGGCATCGATTTTCCCGCGTTGCAGTAGCTCGGCCAGCGCGCGTGCGAGCGTGAGCGGCGAGCGCAGTTCGTGCGAGGCGTCTCCGACGAACGCCCGCTCGCGGTCGTGGGCCTGGCGCAACGGCGTCATCGCGCGGCCAGCGAGGACGTAAGACGCGGCGAGCGCGAGCACGAAGCCAGCCCCCGACACGACGCCGAGTACGCCGATGATGGTGCGGACACTTTCGTCGCGCGCCTCCAGGCTCCGCCCTCCGATGACAGCGCCCGCAACGCGGCCCTCCTGCACGAGTGGCGCTGCGTGGATGCGGAAGCGACCATGCTCGTCCACGGTCGCCCACAGCTCCCGACCGGAAAGGGCGGCGTCGACTGCACCTAGTTTGACGAGTTCCTCCGCCTCGAACCCGCGCGGGTTCGCGACGAGGGCGCCGTCAGCGCGGAAGACCAGCAGGAACACGTCCACCGGGTCCTCGATATGCCGCTCGACATCGAGGCTGCGCAACTGGTCGAGTCGCGGCGCGGTCGCGCGCCAGTCGTCGACGGCCGCCCGGATGCCGGCGTCGACCTCCCGGTCGAGGGCCCAGACGAGGCCGAGGTATGTGCCGCCGCCGAGGACAAGCAGCACGGCGAGCAGGGTTGCCGCATACCAGGCCGTCAGCCGCAGGCGCGTCCGCCGGTACATCACGTGCCTCCCAGCCGGAAGCCGACGCCTCGCACGGTGGTGACCACACCCCGTCCGAGCTTTTGCCGGAGGTAGTGGATGTAGAGGTCCACGGTGCTCTCGACGGGCTCGTCGGTGTAGCCCCAGACCGCGGCGAGGATCGATGCGCGCGAAAGCGTCTGGCCGGGATGCCGCATCAGGTATTCGAGCAATCTGAACTCGGTCGGGCCGAGCGGGACCGCCTCGCCGTCCCGGTAGACCTCGCGGCGGTCGACGTCGAGGCTGATATTCGCGGCTGTGAGCACGGCCGGCAGCGGGGGCTCCTGCCGCCGCCCGCGCGCGCGGATGCGGGCCAGCAACTCGGCGAACGCGAACGGCTTCGTGAGGTAGTCGTCTGCCCCCAGGTCGAGGCCCCGGACGCGGTCCTCCACCTCGCCGCGGGCTGTGAGTAACAGCACAGGTGTGCCCACGCCGCGGCGGCGCAACTCGGCAAGCACCTCGAAGCCGTCGAGGCCGGGCATCATCACGTCCAGCACCGCGACATCGAATGTGCCCTCGCTGCCGAGCGCGAGTGCGTCCTCCCCGTCGAACGCGAGGTCGACCCGGTGCCCTTCTTCCGTGAGCACGCGCTCGATCACCCGCGCCAGGCGTTGGTCGTCCTCGGCCACCAGGATGTGCATGCCTCCATCGTCGGCGGTCTTCCGCTTCGCGCAACGGCCAAAAGAAAGCCAAAAACTGGGAGGCGACGCTGTCTTCAGGATCTTGAAGGGAGCATCACATGGGAAAGCAACCAGTCTTGGCATATTCGATTGCCGGTATTGCGGTCGCGGTTGCGATCACCGTGGTGGCGGCCTCGACGTTCGGGCTCACCGCGGCATCAGGCGAGCAGGGGCAACTGGCTCCGGTGGCCGCGACGACTGCACCCGTGGGCGGACCGCTGCCCACGCGCGGCGTGCTGCCGGCGACCTCGCCCGCTGCCCGGCCCGGGGCGAACGCGCCAGATGGTCAGGGCGTCGAATACCTCTACGTCGACGAGCCCCAGGCGGCCCGAAGGCACGGGGACGATGACGACGAACGTGAGGAGCACCGGGAGCGCGCGCTGACCAGCATCTTCGGACAACTGTGGGGTGGGGGACGAGACGATGACGACTAAAGGCGAAGCGCAGGCGCGGCGCAGGCAACTCGTCCGGCTCTCCGTGCTGGCTACGTCGTCGCTCGCCCTCGCTGCTTCGTGGATTGGAGTGGTAGCGGTCGACGGCGCCGGACAGTCGAAGCCGGCGATGGCGGCGGTCCAGGTGTCGGCCACGTTCGCGCTCCCGCCGGCTCCCGGTGTGATGGCCAACCAGCAGTCGGTGATTCCGAACGCTGCCGCGTCGAACCTGGTGCCGGCACCGGCCCCTGCACCGACGCGGCAGGTAGTCGTCGTCCGGCGCTCGCGGGCATCGTGAGCAATCCGATGGAGCGAGAGTTCCGCGCGATGGGTACCGAGTGGTGGCTCAGGGCCGACAGGGCCAGCATGGCATTGATGGACCGGGCCCAGGGTCTCGTCGAGATGATCGAGTCGCGGCTGAGCCGGTTTCGTCCTGCCTCGGCCCTTTCGAGGCTGAACCGCGACCGCTGCGTGGAGGACGAGATGCTCAGCGCAGTGCTGCTCGCAGCCGAAGACGTCAGGGTGCGTACCTCGGGCGCGTTTGACGCGCGAGTCGGGTCGGCTGTGGTGGCTGCGGGCTACGACCGGTCGTTTGAGGACCTCGGCGCCACCGATGCGGCCCCGTCCGACCCGCGCCGGCCGGAGGTCGTGGTCGCGGGGGCGAGTGTGCGGCTCGTTGGCGAAGGCGCGCTCGACCTCGGTGGGATCGCGAAGGGGTGGACCGTCGACCGCGTCGCTGATCTGCTGTCGGCGTCCGGCCCTTGCCTGGTTGACGGTGGTGGGGACATCGCCGTCCGCGGCCGGCCTCGGGATGCTTCCGAATGGGCGATCGGCATCGGCGACGAGCAGACCGTCGGCCTTGAACACGGCGCCGTCGCGACCTCTTCCACGCTGCATCGATGCTGGCGGGCTGGCAACGGCGTCGCCCACCACATCATCGACCCCGAGACCGGGCGTCCGGCTGCGGGACTGACGAATACTGTCGTCATCGCCCGCGCGGCGTATCTCGCGGACGCTCTGGCGACGGCGCTGATCGCCGACATGCAACGTGCGCTGCCTGCGCTTCGCGAAGCCGGCGCAGAGGCGCTGGTCCAGCACAGCGACGGCCGTTGGGAGATGACGGCCGGAATGGGACGGTTCTTGCGATGACTGCACAGGCGACGGAGGAGCAATTTCGGCCGGTGGGTGCCCCGTCGCTCGGGTTTTGGCGGTGGCTGCTGCCTGCTCTGACCGTGGCCATCCTCGTGCTTCCGTGGACGCTGCAACTGACTGGGACGGAGGCGCCGGTCCTTTGGTGGGCGTCGCGTGCGTTCGGGTTCGTCGCATACGGGGCGCTGTGGGCCGCGATGCTGACCGGCCTGCTGGTCAGCGCGAAGGGGCTCGACGGGTGGCTGGACCGCAAAGTGCTGGTCGAGTTGCACCAGCAATGGACGCTGGCGGGGGTATTCGCGACGGCCATCCACGTGCTAACGGTCGTCACGAACGAGCACGCGGGCGTCGGGATCGTCGGGTCGCTGGTGCCGTTCGCAGCGGAGCGCCTCGCTGCGCCGGTCGGCCTCGGCGTGATCTCGTTCTGGATGCTCGCGCTGGTGTCCGTCAGCAGCTGGTTTCAGACACGCGTGCCGTACACGTGGTGGCGCGTCATCCACACGATCTCGTTCGGCGCGTTTGTCCTGGCGCTGATCCATTCGGTGGCAAGCGGGACAGACTCCGGTGTTGCGGTCGTGCGCTGGGCGTACGTCGGCAGTGGCTCTCTGTTGGCCGGCGCGATCGTCGTGCGTCTGCTGGTGGCCGCTGGCGGACGTTCGCGCCGCCGGTCGTCGCGCCCGCAGCCGGCCGCGGCGGCGTCGCGAGCGGAGGGCTCAGCCCGTTAGTCCACTTGTGCCGTCGCGTACCCCGTGAGGACGACCGTCCCTGCCTCGTTTGTCGTCTCGAGGTCCAGTTCGACGAGTTTCTGTCCATCGTGCTCGCGGACCTCGCGCACGGTCGCGTGGGCTGTCAACGTGTCGCCGGGCCATACCTGGTTCACGAAGCGGGCGCCGAAGCGGCTGAGGCGTCCGTCGCCAACCCAGTTCGTGAGCATCTTGCCCGTCATGCCCATCGTGAGCATGCCGTGCGCGAAGACGCTGGGGAAGCCTCGGTGCTGCGCCGCTGGCTCGTCGGTGTGGAGCGGGTTGTAGTCCCCCGACGCGCCCGCGTACTGCACGATCTGCGTGCGCGACAGGTCGTAGCAGACTTGCTCGTCGTGGACGTCGCCGACGTGGAGGTTAGATGCGCTGAGCGGCATCGCTCGCGCCTCCTTCGGGGGCCACTGTTTCCGTCCGCACGATGACGGAGCGTGTGGTCACGACCAGCTGGCCCTGCTGGTCATAGAACTCCGTGACGCTCTCGGCGAACCGGAGCGTGCCACCGCGCCGGCCGGTTTTCTCCCACTCCTGGCCGGCGTAGGAACGGCGACTGAGGACCATGCCGGGCACGATCGGCCGGTGGTACTCGAAATGCTGCTCGGCGTGCATGCGGCCCGCCGCCCCGGCCGGCAGCGCATCGCCGCCGGGCTGCGGCGGCGCATTCGACCCGGTGGGCTCCTTCCCGGAGCCGTGCCAGCGCTTGCCGGGGACAGGACGCGAGCCCCCGCCTTCCGAGAACTGCGCGCCCGCTTGGACGAACGTCGGCGGCGCGACGACCGTGCCGGGCTCCGTGGACTTCGCGTAATCGCTGTCCGCGTAGATCGGATTCGCATCTCCGATCGACCTCGCGAACATGATGATGTGGCCCGCTTCGACCGGGAACTCGTCGTTGGCCATCAATGCCTCTTCCCCACCTCGGATGGCGGCCTCATCTCGCCGGATGGAATTGCAGACTAGCGCCCGACGAAGTTCGGCTCCCGCTTCTCAAGGAAGGCACGGACGGCTTCCTTCGAGTCCTCAGACGCGCTGAGCAGGGGGGCGACGTTCGAGCACATCTCGTAGACGGTCTCGAGGTTGCAGTCGAGGCCGCGGCGCATGATCTGCTTTCCGATCGTCTGCACGAGCGGGGGGCTGTTCACAATCTTCTTGCAGAGCTCTCGCGTGCGGGCCTCGAGCTCTTCGCTTGGCCAGTAGTGGTTGAGCACGCCGATGCGGTAGGCCTCGTCGCCCCAGAGGTAGCCGCCGGTGAACAGGATCTCCAGCGCATTCCCCAGTCCCGCCAGCCGGGGCAGCGTGTACATGCCGCCCTGCTCGATGATCTGGCCGAAGTTCTGGTACGTGAAGAAGCGTGTGTTCTCGCAGCCCACGCGGATGTCGCAGAAGAGGGCAACGTCCATACCCATCCCCACGGCGGGGCCGTTCACCATCGCGATCGTGGGTTTGCGGATCAGGGAGATCTCGCGCATCGCGAGTTGTGCCTCCTTCATGTGGACGCGCCCCTCCTCCTGGCTCGGCACGTGGTCTGGGTCGCGCCGGCCGCCGGCCTTCATGTTCGCGCCCGCGGAGAACGCCCGCCCCGACCCGGTCACGACGATGACGCGGATGCCGGGGTCCTCATCGCCGGCGCGCATGTACTCGCCGAGCCGCGCGATCGTGTCGCCTGACATCGCGTTGAGGACCTCGGGCGTGTTGAACTTGATCCAGAGGACCTTCGAGTCGTACTCCGGTTCGTACAGCAGTCCTTCAAAGTCGAGCGGGCGGTCTTTGAGGTGCATGAATGGCATGGGGCTGCTCCTGTCATCCGGATCGATGTGTATGCGCGCTCAAGCGCGAGGGAGTCGCTTATAGCACCGGGCGACAGCGAGACACGTGCGTGCCCGCACAAGTATCGCCGCGAAGCGCGCAAGACTCGGGGCTAGCAGTCCTGGCGTGAGAAGACGCGGGCAGCGATTGCCAGTGGAAGTGCCGTCCACGCGGCGAGGGCGCCGGCGAGCAGTAGCGCTGTCGTCGCAAGGCCCATCTCGTTGATCAGGTACGAGCCCAGCGGCCCCAGCACCCTGAGGTCGGGCTCGAGCCCAATGACGGCGAGGATCCGCGCGCCCTCGACCGGGTTCGCGAGCACGGCCAGGAGCAAGGTCTCGCCCGACGATGAGATGGAGAGGGCGAGACCGATCGCGGCGAAGTCGTAGAACAGCACCAGCACAAACCACAGCACGATCGCCATCGCGAGGGCCTTCATGCGCCCGTCGCTGTAGACGGAGATCAGCATCCCCAGACTGAGCATCGTCGCGGCGAGGCCCGCGGAGAGCAGCGTGAACTGGAAGTACTCGCCCATCCCCGCGAGCGGGCTCAGCAGGGCGAGCGCGACTCCCGCGATGCCGAAGCCGAGGGCGATCGCCGCCCACACCGCGAGCACGAGCCCGACGTATTTCGCGAGCAGCAGTTCCGTCGTCGAGATCGGCTGCGAGAGCAATGAGGCGAGCGTCCCGCGCTCGCGCTCGCTGGCGACGGAGCCGGCCCCGAGCGAGAGGGAGAGCAGAGGGACGAGGAGGAGGCAAAGGTTGACCAGCCCCGCGGTGGTGCGCGTGAACCCCTGGCCGGTCGCGTCGCCGCCTCGGCTCTGTGCCAGCGAGAGCGCCAGAGCGGTGAGGGCGAACGTGGCGGCGAAGCCGGCGAGCCAGCGGCTCCGGGCGGCATCGCGCAGTTCTTTTCGGACGATGGCGGTCGCGGCACTCATACGGGTTTCCCTCGCTCGTCGTCCCCGGTGCTCACCGCGCTGACCTCTTCGACGCGCAGGTCGAGGATGGAGATGCCAGCCTCGACGACCGCTTCCACGACGCGCGCCTTGCTGGCGGCGGCAGTGGTCACCACCAGCCAATCGCCGTAGTGGTCAACGGGGTCTCTTGGGAAGAGGCGCGTGATCAGCGGGATCGCGTCCGGGCTATGGCCGTTCAGGCGTAGATAGAGGCGTGACTGTGGGGCGCCCAGACCGCCGAGGGATGACGCCGGGCCCAGTGACTGCATGCGGCCACGGTCGAGGACGAGGACGCGGTCGGCGATGTAAGGGACGTCCTCCAGCCAATGGGTCGAGAGCAGCACGGCGGTGCCGCGGGTGCGCTGCTCCTGCACGAGATGGCGTAGCTCGAGTCGCGCCGAGATGTCGAGCCCGGTGCTGGGCTCGTCGAGGACGAGCAGCGGCGGATCGGCGAGGAGTGCGATCGCGAGCGCGAGCCGCTGCCGCATCCCGCCTGAAAGCGCCGCAACCTTCTTATCCGCCTGTCCGCCGAGCCCGGCCGCTTCGACGCCCGTCCGGGCGCGTCCGTGGGGCACGCCCTTCATGTCGGCGTAGAGCGTCGCCGTCTCCGCCACCGTGAGGTCGCCGTGGAGCGCCGGGTGCTGCGGGAGGTATCCCATCAAGCGCCGCGCTGCCTTCGGCTCGCGCGCCACGTCGATCCCGTCAACGGTCACGCGGCCCGTGTGTCGCACGAGGCCGGCGACCGACTTGATCAGCGTGCTCTTCCCGGCGCCGTTCGAGCCGATCAGCGCCATCACCTCGCCCGCCGCGAGGTCGAACGTGACAG
>SCTU01000289.1 GCA_004297315.1 Dehalococcoidia bacterium
GTTACGTCCTCTCCGTCTTGCTGATCTGCGTTTTGATGGTGCGGTCTCGCGAGGACGGGCTAACGCTCGATCTCCAGGCGTGAGGAGAATTCGACAGCGCGCAGTGAGTGACGCGTCGGCGACAGATCCTCGGCCATCTTCGCGACCTGCTCGAGCTGGTCGCGCGGCGCACCGCTGCGCACGTGGTACGTCGCGCGGATCGCGCTGTAACCCGGCGGCACGGCGCCTGGCTCGGGCAACGCAAGCATGCCCTGCAGGTCGACGTCGCCCTCCACCTCCACGCGCAGGGCGTCGATGGAGACGCCCATCACCGCGCCGTACGTCGCCCAGCCCGACGACAGGCAATGCCCGAGCGCGGCCAGCAGCAGCTCGACCGACATCGGCCCCTGGTTGGTACCCAGTAGCTCCGCCGGGTGGTCGCCAGCGATCACGAACGGCTGCGAGCGGCTCGCCTCGTTCCTGGCTCCGCCGAGCGTGAACGCGCGCACACGGGCCTCGTTGCCGAAGCCGCCCTTCCATTCGGTCGATGCCGAAAACGTGGCCTGCGCGACCGCGGGCCGCGCCTTCACCATCTCCACCATGTCCTGCACGCCCCGCGTGCTCAGACCGTTGACCACCGTTGCCGTTGTCATCGCCGTGCCTCCTTTGGCTGCGGCCCCATACTCGGCGGCCAGTGCGCGGCTGCCATCTGACGAAGGTCGTATTTCAGTCGAAGGCGAATCGAGACGCGGTCAGGCGAGCAGGCCGTGCTCCATCGCGAACAGCGTGGCGCCGGCGCGATTCGAGACGCCGATCTTGCCGTAGATGTGTTCAAGGTGTGAGCGGATCGTCCCCTCGCTGACAACCAGCACGTCCGCCGCTTCGCGGCGACTGCAGCCGGTGGCGACCAGGCGCAGGACTTCCACCTCGCGGTCGGTCAGCCCGGCTGGCCACTCAACTCGCGTCGTCGCGCGCCGCGGCGCGAGTGACGGTAGGTCGAGCTCGGCGAGCAGCGCTTCCAGCACGTCTGGGGCAATCGCCATCCCCGCCTCCGAGCGGAGAATGTCGGCAGCGCGTTCAACTTCCACGGCCGCGCCTTCCGGCGTGTCGTGTGTCAGCGCGTCAAAGCGATCGGCGACGGCGAGGATGCGTGCGTCGAGGTTAATCTGCGCGGCTCCGAGCGCGCTCGGATAGCCGCGGGCGTCGAGCCGCTCGTGGTGCGCCGCGACGGTGGGCATGAGCGCCTTGAACGCTGGGATGCGCGAGAGGATGCGCTGCGAATGATAAGGATGCATCCGGTACTGCTCGCGCTCGACCTCCGTCATCCGTTCGTCGGGCTTGGCGAGCACAAACGACGGCACCGCCACGAGCCCGACGTCGTAGATGAGACCCGCACGGAACAAGTCGACTAAGCGGTCCTCGTGGAGCCCGAGCCTCCGCCCGATGCGCTCCGCGAGTTCCGCGACGCGTCGTGAGTGACCGCCGAGATGCGGGGCCTTCATGTCGGCATAGTCCGCGAACGCGAAGGCGACGTCGGTCAGTCGCGAGGGCGACAGCTGCTCGTACGGCGAGCCCTCGGGCTCTATGTCGATGACGCGGTCCCACAGCCGCTCGTCTTCGAGTCCTGTCCAAAATTCCTCGTTGCGTGCAATGCCCAAGAACGCGTCCACGATCTCGGGGTCGAAGGCCTTGCCGCGGCGCGCCCGCGCCAGACGTTCCGCCGCCTCGCGACCGCCGATGCGGTGGAACACCTCGAGATAGGTGGTGAGCAGCACGATGCGGGAGACTACCGGGATTTGCTCGCTGCGCGCACCGCTTGGCATGCCCTTGCCGTCCCACTGCTCGAAGATGTACATGAGCGCTCGCTGCGCACCCTCTGGCATGCCAAGCCGCTCGGCGATGCGGCTCGCCATCTGGCATGTACTCTCGAACCCCTCGCGCATCGCGGCGGGGCCGCTCTTGAGGAACGCGAGGATGTGCGCGGCACGGGTACGCAGTGGCGCGCCGGCAGCCACGTACTGCGCCACCCACGACATCACTTCCAGTTGGTTCGTTGCGTCGCGGCGGAACTGCAGATCTCGCTTCGCGGTCAGTTCGTCGACGAGCCAGAGCGCGGCGAGCTGGCTCGTGAAGG
>SCTU01000290.1 GCA_004297315.1 Dehalococcoidia bacterium
CGGCCGATTGGCGAGGGCAGCAGCATCGCCGCGTAGTCGAGCAGCGGTCGCACACCCACTGCCGAGGTGTTGGCGACAGCGATCACCGGCACGATCTCGCCGGTGCTGACGGCGAGCGCCAGCGCCGCGGCGAGACGCTCGCCCTCGATCTCCTTGCCCTCGAGGTAGTCATTCAGGAGCGCGTCATCGGTCCCGGCGACCGACTCGATCAGCATCTCGCGCGCGGAGGCGGCCGCCACCGCCCGGTCCTCCGGCACGTCGCCTTCGGCGTCGCCGGCACCGCGGTACGACCGGCCGCGCAGCACGTCGATGACGCCCGCGAACGCGGAAGGCGTACCGATCGGGATCGCGAGGGGCACGACCTTCAGTCCGAACCGCTTGCGGAGTGCGGCCAGGACCGTGTCGAAGTTCGCGTTCTCGCGGTCGAGGCGGGTGACAGCGACGATCCGCGGCAGGCCCCCGGCGGCGTCCGCGTGTTGCCAGGCGATGTCGGTGCCGGCCTGGATGCCGCCGACCGCGTCGACGGTGATGATGGCGGCCTCGGCTGCCCCGGCGGCGGCGACGACTTCGCCTTCGAAGTCCGGAAAGCCTGGGGTGTCGAGGAGGTTCAGGCGCCGGCCGCCCCATTCGACGGGGACGACGGCGGACGAGATCGAGTAGTGGTGGGCGTGCTCCTGCGCCTCGAAGTCGGAGACGGTGTTGCCGTCCTCGACGCGCCCCATGCGCTTGATCGCGCCGGACAGGAACAGCGCCGCTTCGGCCAATGATGTCTTGCCCGAGCCGCGATGGCCCATGAGCACGATGTTCCGGAGGTCCTGCGAGCGATACGCCTGCATGCGGCCACTCCCATCGACCCATCAGTCAGGAGCGAGCATGAGGAGAATACGCCTGCGCCGGTCAGCCTCACAAACGCGACTTGCGAGCGGGGGTTCGCGGCCGAAGGCGGCTCCTGGCGGCCAACGCGCGCCGCAATAGACGCGAACGAAGATCTGCCCCCCAGCCCCCCGCCGCTGAGATCGGCGAGGGGGCTGGAGGGCAGGATGAATCTGCCCGAGTGGGAAGCGAGGGCTAGAGGCCCTTCTCCTTCACGAGGGTGTTGTCGTACATGATGCTGCCGTTGAGCACGGTGGCCGGCTGCTCGCAGATCCAGACGGCCGACTTGCCCATGTTGTCAGCGCGCTCGAAGTCGAGGTCGGGGTTCTCGCGGCTGTTCGCCGCCATGATGTTGCCCGGCGTCTTGATCCGGCCCTGCGGCGCGAGCACGTTGACCGAGATGCCCTCGGCCTGGTGCCGCCAGCCCTCGGCCTGCGAGAAGTGCTCGATCAGCGACTTCTGCGCGCCGTAGAAAATGTCGCCACCGCGCACCTTCGTCGTGTCGTACGGGCCGGGGCCCGGGAAGATTGCGCCGCCGGACGAGATGTTGATGATGTGGCCGCCACCCGCCGCACGCAGGTGCGGGTAGACCTCGCGCATCATCAGGATCACACCCATCACGTTCACCGAGAACGAGAGGTCGATGTGCCGCGGCTGGACCGTCTCCAGCGTCCCCGGCACGAAGATCGCCGCGTTGTTCACGACGATGTCGAGCTTGCCGTACGTGGCGACGGTCTGCTTGACGGCGTTCGCGATGCTCTCCGGGTCGCGCAGGTTGAGGACAACCGCGGTCGCCTCGCCGCCCTTCGCCTTGATCTCCTCGACGACCGAGTGGATGGTGCCGGGCAGGCGCGGGTCCTGCTGCACCTCGGTGCGCGCGGCGACGGCGACCTTCGCGCCCGCTGCCGCGAGGTACTTCGCGATGTCCGCGCCGATGCCGCGGCTTGCGCCCGCGACGAGGGCGACCCGTCCGTTGAGTGCCATACTTGCTGCTCCCCCTCCACACGACGACGCGTGGCGCGCCGCTTCGACTTCCCTCCAGGGCGCACTCGGCGCTCCCGGGGAAGTGCACGATAGCGCGTCCGCCGAGGGGCGGGCGTGCCACCGGGCTGAGGGGCTCGGCTGGTTGGTTGCTACCGGACCACGATGTCGACGCTCGTCTCGGCGACGACCGCTCCGTCCTTCGGGCTGAAGAAGAGCGCCGTCACGCGGCCGTCCGAGGCCTGGATGTCCCCGGGCAGGGTGAACACGACCTGCCAGAACCCCGGCATCCCGGCGTCGGGGGCAACGTACGTCAGCGGCACCTGGAACAGCGGCTTCTCCGGCAGCCGCCCGGAGGCGTCCTTCAGCCGCACCTGCACGACGACGTTGTTCTCGAACGACCCGCCGGCGTACCCCCGCACGAGGAGAGGCCCCCCTCGGCTGAAGGCGGCCGCCGCCTTCGGCTCCTCGATGCACACGAACGGCCTCGTCACCTGGCGTCCCCACGGGAAGGCCGCCGCGCACGAGGTGGCGTAGCCCGCCGGCGGCGTCGGCCCCGCCGGCCCCGTCGGGAACGCCGTCGGCGTCCGGCTCGCGGTGGCCGTGGGCGTCGCGCTGGCCGTCGCCGTTGCGGTCGCTGCCGAGGCCGTCGACGTCGGGGTGGCGGTCACGCTCGCCGCTGGCGAAGCGGTCGAGGTGGGCGCGGGCTTGTCGCCTCGGTTGCAGGCGACGAGAAGCGCGGCGGCAACCACGGGCACAGCGAGGCGAAGGATTGGGATCATGCTCGAGTTCATGCTCATGAGAACGCGCCCGCCTGCCTCGGTGTTCCCCGCTCTCGCCTTACGCCTTCCTGACCGACAGCGTCGCCATCACTCCGTCGAGGTCGCCGCGGAAGGCGGTGGCCGCGTCGGGCGGGTCGCCCTCGACGGTGCTGAGCGCGAGCGTCTCGCCCTCGATGTAGGCGCGGAACGCATCGACGGCCTCGCCGAGCGCGCCGTCGCCGATGTAGGTGACGTGGATGCGGTCCGAGACGTCGAGGCCGGCCTCGCGGCGCAGGTCCTGCAGGTGGCGCACGACCTCGCGCGCTAACCCCTCGCGGGCCAGTTCCGGTGTCACGCGCGTGTCGAGGATCGCGGCGTAGCCTGCCTCCTCGGCGGCGGCGTAGCCCTCGGTCGGCTGCACGGTCACAAGGATGTCCGTCGCGGCGAGCGTGTACTCGCCGAGCTCGACCGGACGGCCGGCGCGCATCGCCGCGACGACCTCGGCGGGGTTCGCCGCTCCGAGGGCGCCACGCACCTTGCCGACCTCGGCGCCGAACTTCGGGCCGAGCACGGGGAGGTTGGGGCGCAACGTGTACGCGAGGCGCTCGCCGGGGTCGCTCACGACCTCGACGGCCTTCACGTTCAACTCCTCGGCGATCTGGTCGGCAAGCCGTTCGAGGCTGGCACGCTCCGCCTCGGTGCGCGGGACGAGGATCGCCGTCGCGAGCGGCTGGCGCACCTTCGCCTGCGCCTTCGAGCGCGCGCCGCGGCAGAGCGAGACCATCCGTTGGACGAGCGCGATCTCGCCCGACAGCGCGAGGTCGATCGCGGAGACGTCGGCCTTCGGCCAGTCCTCGAGGTGGACGGAGTCGCGCGCGCCGGCGATGTGCCCGCGCACGAGGTTCTGGTGGAGCGACTCCGCGAGGAATGGCGTGAACGGCGCGAGCAGCTTCGTCACGGTGGCGAGGCACTCGTACAGCGTGTGCAGCGCGGCGAGCGAGTCCGCGCCGTCGCCGGAGCGCCAGAAGCGACGCCGGCTGCGACGCACGTACCAGTTCGACAACTGCTCCACGAACGCCTCGATCGGGCGGGCGGCGTCGGCCGGCTCGTAGGCGTCGAGGGCTTCGGTCACGCGCTGCACCGTCTGGTGCAGTTCGCTGCGGATCCAGCGGTCGAGTTCCGTGCGTGCGCCCTCGAGGCCTGCGGGCGGCGACGCCGGGTCGAACGTCGCCGTGTTCGCGTAGGTGACGAAGAACGAGTAGGTGTTCCAGAGCGTCGAGAGGAAGCGACGGCTGGTCTCCGCGACAAGTTCGCCGGAGAAGCGACGCGAGTTGCCCGGCGGCGAGGCGGTGTACATGTACCAGCGCGTCGCGTCCGCCCCGTAGCGGTCGAGGATCGTCCACGGGTCGACGACGTTGCCCTTCGACTTCGACATCTTCTGGCCTTCGCCGTCGAGGATGTGGCCGAGGCAGATCACGTTGCGGAACGCGATGCCCTCGGGGATGTCCTCGGTGCGGTGGAGCAGGTTGGCCAGCGCGTGCAGCGTGTAGAACCAGCCGCGCGTCTGGTCGATCGCCTCGCAGATGAAGTCGGCCGGGAAGCGCGCGTCGAACGTTGCCTCGTTCTCGAACGGGTAGTGCCACTGGGCGTACGGCATCGCGCCCGAGTCGAACCAGGCGTCCGCGACCTCGCGCGTGCGGCGCATCGTGCCGTTGCACTCGGGGCAGCCGAGCTCGACGCGGTCGACGAATGGGCGGTGCGGATCGATCTTGCCGTCCGCGGTGCGCAGGCCGTCGGCGGTGCCCGGGAGCGCGCGCGTGAACAGCTCCTCGTAGGAGCCGATGCACTCGATGTGGTCGCACTCGCCGCAGACCCAGAGCGGGAGCGGCGTGCCCCAGTACCGCTCGCGCGAGATCGCCCAGTCGATGTTGCCCGCGAGCCACTCGCCGAAGCGCCCCTCCTGGATGTGGCCCGGCACCCAGTGGATGCCCTCGTTCTCCGTCACCATCGAGTCGCGCACGGCGGTTGTGCGGAAGTACCACGAGGGCTTCGCGTAGTAGAGGACGGGCGTGTCGCAGCGCCAGCAGAAGGGGTAGGTGTGGCGGACGGTCTCCGCCTTGAACAGCAGGCCGCGTTCGCGCAGGTCGGCGGTGATCTTTGGGTCGGCCGTCTTCGCGAAAAGGCCGTCCCCCGGCCCGCCGACGAGGGTGCCGTCGAGGCGCACCGGCTGGAGGAACATGAGCCCCTCGACGCGCCCCATCACGTAGTCGGCCTCGCCGAACGCGGGCGCGACGTGCAGCACGCCCGTCCCCTCGGTCGTCGTGACCTCGTCTGAGCCGATCACGCGGCGCTTCGGCAGGTCCTCGAAACGTTCGGGCTTCTGCGTGCGCCCGCCGACGAAGACGAGCGGGTCGACGCCCGGCCAGCCGGTCGACTCGTACAGCGGCTCGTAGTGCAGGTCGAGCAGTTCGACACCCTCGATCGTGCCGAGGACGTTCGGCGCGTTGCCCTCGACGAGCGGCACACCCTTCAGCGTCTCGGCGACGAGTGCTTCCGCGACGACGATCCGCACGCGGCCGTGCGCCTGCGTCTCCACTTCCACGAGCGCGTACGCAGCCTCGGGCAAGACGGCGAGCGCTGTGTTGCCCGAGAGCGTCCACGGCGTGGTCGTCCAGGCGAGCAGCGAGGTGCGCACACCATCACTGAGGCGCAGCGCGGCTGGCGCCTGCGGGTTCGCCTCGGCGGTGACGTCGAACATCAGCGTCACGCCGGGGTCTGGCGTGTCCTCCTTGTAGCCGAGAGCGATTTCGTGACTCGCGAGGCTGGTCTGGCAGCGCGGACAGTGCGGCGTTACGCGGAAGTCGCGGAAGACGAGGTCGTTCTCCCACATGCGCTTGAAGATCCACCAGCACGTCTCCACGTACTCCTGTGAGTACGTGATGTAGGCGTCGGATGTGTCGACCCAGAACGCGATGCGCTCCGTCATGCGCTCCCACTCGCGCACATACTTGAATACGGACTCGCGGCAGCGCTCGTTGAACGCCTCCACGCCGTACGCCTCGATCTCCTGCTTGGAGGTCAGGCCCAGCGCCTTCTCGACCTCGAGTTCCACGGGAAGGCCGTGCGTGTCCCACCCGGCCTTTCGAGGCACGCGGTCGCCCTGCATCGTGCGGTAGCGCGGAATGAGGTCCTTGAAGACGCGCGCGAGCACGTGGTGGATGCCGGGGTTGCCGTTCGCCGTCGGCGGGCCCTCGAAGAAGGAGAACAGCCGGTCGGCGGGGCGCTCCTCCACGGAGCGCTTGAAGATGTCGTGCTGCTTCCAGAACGCGAGGATCGCCTGCTCCTGCTCGGGGAAGGAGACACGCGAGGATACGGGCTCGAAGGTTGCGGGCATGAGACACCTCCACGGGGGTCGGGCAACAGAACAGCCCGCCCCAACACCGGATCCGGTGCGGGACGGGCTGTGCGAGATCGAGATCGTCGCATGAGCCCGCGGTACCACCCGCGTTGCGCGGCCGCCTCGCTCCCACACGGGGTCGAGGTGGCTGCGCCACTCTGCCGCACCACGGCGAGTCATCCTCGCGATGGCGCTGCCCCTGGTAACGGTGGGCGCTCCGGCCGCGTCTACTGGCCTCGGTCGAGGCGTTCGGGCGGCTGCTCAGGAGTGATCTTCACCTCGCGTGGCACGTACCCGGCTTGCACCGTCCCGGGCTCGCTGTCCGGTCCGCAGCCCTCGATGTCTGCCATCGAGGATCACGGCCGCGTGGCTACTCGTCTCCGTCGTCGCATGTCTACAAACTAGTCGCGTTGAGTCTAGGCGCGGGATGCGAGGCGGATCAACGGCTAGCTGCCATCCTCGAACAGAGCGGTCCATTCCTCGCTCATCAGAACCGTGTTTACGATCGCTGACGTAATCCGCCGATGTCGGCGGATGCCGGCTCCCAGAGTCTCTGGGCTGCCCGCCTTTCGGAGCTTCGTGTCGAGATCCTCAAGCCAAGCGCGCAACTGTTCGTTCGGCAGTCCCTTGTTGAAGAGTCGTTGCCGAAGGAAAGCCGCCGATTCTGCCATCGTGGTGGAGCCGTCGGCCACGCCGAGCGCGAGGTCGACTACCTCCTGGTCGCTGGCGACAAGGCCGTGCCCATTCAAATCAATGAACAATTCCATTGCGGCGACGGCGAAACGCTTGTTGCCATCAACGAACGGATGCCCCTTGTTCAGAAAGAAATGGAGCGCCGCAGCCTTGCCCGCGACGCCTCGGTATCGCGGCCACGAGGGCTGACCGAGGGCGCTCAGCAGCCGTTCCCGGCCGTCGTTGCCGCGGAGGCGCATCGTCAAGCCGTCGTTCGTCAGCCCCTCAGTGAGTGCGGCGATCAGCGTGCGCGCGGCGTCCTCATCGGGATACCAGAAGGCAACCACTAACTAGCGATCGCCCAACTCGCGGAGGGCTTTCTGCCGCCGGGCGACGACTCGCTGCGCAGCCTCGCGTACCTGCTTGTTACTCTTCTGCCGTCCCGAAGTACGGTCAGATGGCTGCTTCGTCTGCTTGTCTGGCATGGTGCTAGTCCTCCTCGGGCGCGTCCGGGTCGGGTTCGACGGCCACGGGGCGCGAGACGGTCGCGGTCACGTCGAGCTCCGCGAGCGGCTCGGCCATGCGGCGTTCCATGTCGACGGCTACGCCCATATCGGCGAGCGGCTCCGCGACTGCGCTGCGCGGGCCGGCGCCCTCGAGTTCGGGGGCGCGACGCATCGCCGCCGCGGCGATGCGGGCCGAGGCGTCGTCGGCCGCGGCGGCGTCACGCGCCTCCTGCTTCTCGCGGATGTCCGAGTAGCAGGCGGAGCAGTAGACCGGGCGGTCGCCGCGCGGGACGAAGGGGACCTCGGTCGACTGGCCGCACTGGTTGCAGGCGGCGCGGTGCATCTGGCGCGGCGTCCGGCCGCCGTAGGAGACGTAGACGCCGAAGCGCGGCGTCTCCTCTCGGTCCTCCGGGCGGAGCAGCTTGCGCTGATTACGACACGAGGGACAGCGCACGGGGTCGTGCTGCAGGCCCTTGGTCGCGTAGAACTCCTGCTCGCCCGCGGTGAAGATGAACGGCCCGCCACAGTCGCGGCAGGTCAGTTCGCGGTCGGTGAACGCCATCGCCTCGGTCCTCTCGCCATGCCATCGATGTGCCTGACGGCTGGCAACGCAGTAGCGCGGACGCTGGTGCGTCCGCTCGAAGGTTCCCTTTTGGTTGTTGGGAACCGCAAGTATAGCAGATCAAGGGCCCGAGCCTACGGCCGCGCCACCATCCGCAGGTCGTCCCGGTTGGCGAGGTAGCCCGCGGCGCCGAACGCCACGAGGCCGAGCGTGCCGGCGACGGCGATGCGCGTCAGCGACCCTAGCATCGAGGCGTCGCTGACGCCGGCGATTGAGAGCGCCACGAGCGCACCGACCATGATCACGGTGAGCGCGGCCGTCGCCGCGAGCGTGCTTCCGACCGTCCGGGTGAGCGCGCGTCGCTCGAGCCCGCCGAGGCGTGTCGAGAGCACCCAGAGCAGCAGCCCGAACTCGACGAACGCCGTGATCGAGGCCGCGCCGGCGAGACCTCGAAGCCCGAACGGGGCAACGAGCGCGGCGGAGAGCGCAAGGTTGAGCAGCATCGCCGCGACCGCGATCGCGACCGGCGTCCGGGTATCGGCGACGGCGTAGAAGCCGCGGCTGAGGATCTCGATCCCGCTGTGGGCGGCGATCCCGATCGCGTAGAGCGTGAGCGCCGCCACCACCAGGCGCGTCGATTCCGCGTCGAACGCCCCACGCTCGAGGAGCACTCGCACGGTGGGGGTTGCGAGGATGATGAGGCCGGCGGACGCAGGGACCGCGAGGAAGAGGATCTGGCGGAGCGACTTCGAGACGGCCATGCGCAGCGCAGAGGTGTCCTGCGACGCGCCGTGCTGGGCGAGCGTGGGGAAGACGGCGGTGGAGATCGCCATGCCGACGACACCCACGGGCATCATCATCATCAGGAAGGCGTAATTGAGCGCACTGATCGCCTCGTCCGAAACGAACGAGGCGAAGAAGATCGCGGCGAGGAAGTTCAGTTGCGAGGCCGCGAGGCCCAGCACGCGCGGGCCCATGAGCCGCAGCACCTCCTGGACGCCCTCGGAGAAGACATCGAACGACGGGGTCCAGCGCATGCCGGCCGAGCGCAGCGCCGGCGCCTGCACGAGCAGGTGCGCCGCCGCGCCACCGACGACCCCCCATGCGAGGCCGTCTACGCCGCGGCTGCCCGCGAGGAAGACCGCGCCGGCGATGATGCCGAGGTTGTAGCAGACGGGTGCGAGCGCAGGCGCCAGGAAGTGGTGGCGCGCGTTCAGGATCCCGGTAAACATCCCGCTCGCCCCAAAGAAGAGCGGCGAGATCAGCATCAGGCGGGTGAGGCGCACCGCCAGCGCGCGGAGTTCCTCTTGCTGTCCGGTCGCCTCGCCCAGCCCGGGGGCGAGCAGCGGCACGAGGAAGGGCGCGAGCACGAAGGCGATCCCAGCGAGCAGCAGCGTCGCGGTCGCGATGATGTTCAGCGCGCTGGAGGCCAGCCGCCACGCGGCGTCCTCACCGTTGCGCAGCATGACACGGCTGAACGTCGGGATGAACGCGGCGGAGAGCGTCGCACCCGCGAGCAACTGGAAGACGAGGTCGGGCAGCCTCGACGCCACCCAGAAAGCGGCAAGCTCCGGGTCGGTGCCGAAGGCATGCGCGATCACGATCGAGCGGACGAGGCCGAGCACGCGGGAGAGCACGAAGCCCGCCGCCACCACGCTGGCGGCACCGAGGAGGGCTCGGCCGCCGGAGTCGGGCGCACGCTCAATGAACCGGCGGAAGCCCTCGCTGTTCGGGCGGCCGGAGGGCGTTGGGGCGTCGGCCACGAACTCGCCTTCCGTGCGGGGTAGGCAGAGTCTACCCGTGCGAGGCGTTGACGCCGCGTTCCTCGCGTGAGGGAAGACGCAGAACGGCCCCCGCGGGGACGGGGGCCGTTCTTTCGCCGAAGCGAGGACCGGAGGGGGAGGGGACCCTTCGGCCCGTTCTGCCGCTTACGAGCGGTAGATGTCGAGCTCGAAGCCGATGTTGTTGGCCTGGCGAGTCTCCTTGCGAACCTGCTCGAACGTCGGGTTCGAGCGCCGGCCGCGTACCAGGATGGAGTTGTAGAGGTTCTTGCTGATCAACATTTTCAAGCCTTCTTCCCTGGCTGCCCGAGGCCTACACCCTGAACAGCCTGCCGCGAAGGTCGGGGTCTGTCTCGGCCGCTCCGAGACTTTGTTCTCGCCTTCACTTGATGAACGAAGTATGCATCCGGGACGTTCCCGTCCGCAAGTGATTGTGCGAACTTTCACGTAAAATCGATGTAAACTCCTAGGGACTGAGGAGTTTCGGGGGATTTGCTGAATCTGAGGCCTTCTGAACGTCCGATTGCCGGCGTGGGCACAGGCAATCAGTAGACCTGCCGGCTAGCCGCGCCGCCGGCGGATCCGAGCGTCTCCGGCCCCTCGGGAGAGCCGCCCAGCACGGACGTTCGAGGCCGGAGCCAGCGCCTCGGCCGGGTCGCACAGCAGGTCGTACGGAAGCGCGCCGCGCACCACCGCCCGCACCATTGAGCCCGCGGGGTACGTGCCCTTGAGCAGGGCAAGGCCGTCAACCTCGGGGGCGTCGCGCAGGGTGCGGCCCACGACGATCGGGTCGCCGCCCGCCGACCGCGAGGGTTCGCGCGACTCCACTAGGACGTCGACCTCGCGGCCGACCATCCGGCGGTTTGAGGCGAGCGAGAACTCCTGTGCGAGTTCCATCAGGCGTCCGTAGCGCTCCTGCTTCACCGCCTCGGGCACTTGGTCGCCCATCGCCTCGGCGGCAGTGCCGGCCTGCGGCGAGTAGGTGAACGCGCCGACGTGGTCGAAGCGCTGCGCGCGCACGAAGTCGAGCAACTCGCGGAACTCCGCCTCGGTCTCGCCGGGGAAGCCGACGATGAACGTCGTGCGCAGGACGACGTCCGGGATCGTCGCGCGGATGACCTCGATACTCTGGAGCGACTTCGCGAGCACGGGGCGCTTCATCCGCCGCAGGACGGCGTCGCTGCCGTGCTGCAGCGGCATGTCGAGGTATGGCACCACGTTCGGGAGCGCCGCCATCGTCTCGGCCAGGCGAGGCGTGACGCGGCCGGGGTAGGCGTACATCAGGCGGATCCACGGCACCTCGGGCACGGCGGCCGACAGCGTTTCGAGCAATGACGCGAGGCCGTCACGGCCACCCTCATCCTCGCCGTACGCGGTGAGGTCCTGCGCGACGAGGACGAGTTCCTTCGTGCCGGCGGCCGCGTACATTCGCGCCTCCGCGACGAGGCGGCGCGTGTCCATCGAGTGCATCGCGCCCTTGATCGTGGGGATGATGCAGAAGGTGCACGGCCGGTCGCAGCCGTCCGAGATCTTGAGGTAGGCCGAGGGCTGTCCGAACGACATCGAGGCACCCTGCGGGATGTCGTAGGTCTCGCTCGCTGCCCCGACCTCCGCGGCGATGGCGTCCCACGCCTCCACGCCGAATGCGGCATCGATGCCCGGCACGGCCTCGCGCACCTGGGCCTCGGCGATCTGGGTGAGGCAGCCGACGACGTAGAGCTTCTGCCCCGGCCGCTTCGCGTCCTCGAGCTCGCGCACGACGCCGATCGACTCGTCCTTCGCGGCGTCGATGAACCCGCAGGTGTTCACGAACAGCAGGTCGGCGTCCTCGGGCGCGTCGACGGCGAGATGCCGCCCGTTGCGCAGCGCCTGCTCCAGTCGCATGGAGTCGACCGTGTTCTTGGCGCAGCCGAGCGTGACGAGGTGGTACTTCACCTACCCAGTCTATGCGAGTGCTCGCTACCCGCCGCGAGCGAGCGCGCGGTGATCGACACCGGATCGCTCAAGCGTCCGCTGCAGCCTCGGGGTCGCTGTGCCGATCCGGTCCCGCTGCGGCCCCGGCCGAGATCGCCACGCAGCACACGCCCGGCTGCGGGTCGAGGCGGGCCGACAGCGCGGGGGCGTCCGCGCCGGCGAGCAGTCCCTGCAGTAGCGCGAGGTTCATCCCGCAGGTCAGGTCACGATGCTGTTGCGCGATCTCGTGGAACGGACAGTTGAGGAGGCGGATCTCGCCCTCGCGATGGAAGGGGACATAGCCCGCATCCCGCAGCACCGACTCGACCGCCTCGGCCGAACCCTCGGCGTTCGCCCCGGCCCCTGCGCGGCGCCGCGACTCGGCACCCAGTTTGCGGCCGTAGTTCTCCGCCGCGGCATCTAGCGCCTGCGGCCCGGCGTCAGGGGCGCTGAGCGCCTCAGCGAAGAGCTCGGCGGCCACCTCGTACCGCCGTTCGGGGAGTGCGGCGCGCACGACGCGCCCCGACGGCCGGTACAGCTTCGAGGGCCGCCCCGCCCCCGGCCCGGTGCGGCCGCTCAACCGCCGGTACTCCGTCAGCAGCAGCCCCGCCTTCACGAGGCGGTCGAGGTGGAACGCCGCGAGCGCGCGCGTGATGCCGAGCGCCGTCGCGGCTGCGTCGCGGCTCACCGGATCCGGCTGTTCGAGCACGTGGAGGTACAAGTGGCGTCTGACCGGGTCAGCGAGCGCCGACAGGTCGTCCAGCCCACGGTCGGTCACAGGTTCGAGCATGTCCCCATTCTAATACAAGTTTCTACTGTCACAAGAGTTGACGCCCCGGGATCATCGGTCTATAACAGATACAACTAGCAATAGAAACGCCCGAACCGAGGAGTCATTCGATGCTTCATCCCACACCCAAGCGGA
>SCTU01000019.1 GCA_004297315.1 Dehalococcoidia bacterium
CCGGCGCGCCGCTCCAACTGCGCCACGTCGTGGCGACCAACAAGATCCGGCTCGCCTCACCCGGCGGCGACACCGTCGAGGTCGCTGCGCCCTCGTTCGCGGCGGGCGATGACCTGCTCGTGTCGGCGGGCTGGACGCGCGACTGGCTGACCGTCGGCGCCGACGAAGTCACGGTGCAGGTCGCGCGCAGCCTCGGGCCGTGGGTGGCGACGGGGCGGATGGACCTCGGCTCAACCGGGCAGGCGACGCCGACCGCCGGGCTGCACGCCGACGGCGCGCTGGGGCCGGTGTGGTGGTTCGATGGCCCGCCGGCCGCCGAGGTGCTCCGCGTCCTCGCGCGCTCCTCGACGCTGCCTCGGTTGCTCGTGGCGTAGGGACGCGCGACGGCTCAGGCCTTCAGGCGCTCGGCGAGGAAGGCGCGGGCGTGGTGGCGGCCCTCCTCAGGCATCTCGGCGTGCGCGCCGACGTGCCAGACGAGGCGCTTGTCGGTCGCGCCGAACGCGCCAAACATCGCGAGCGAGCCCGAGCGGTCGAAGCGTTCGTCGTCCCACTGGAGCATGAAGATGAGCGGGACGGTCACGTGGGGCGCCGCGGCCTCGAGGACGGCACCACCGCCACCCTGGTTCGGCGTGACGCCGGTAAACCCGCAGAGGCCGAGCGCGGCCGCCTTCAGCCGCGTCTCCGAGGCGACATACGGCACGCCGATGAGCGAGCCCATCGACATGCCCGACCACCCGATCCGCCCTGCGTCGAACATGCCGGTTGCGAGGAACGTGGTGAGCACGCGCTTCCAGTCGGCGGTGGCGTTGTCGGTCATACGCTTCGCGTCCGCCCAGAGCGCGTAGTACTCGGGTGACCTCGACTGCGCACCGCCGCGGTCGCCGTGGCCGGGGGCGTCGATGATGACGGCCGGGATGCCGTGCTCGCGCACGAAGCCCTGCGCCGTCGGCACCACGCTCGGCGCGCGCTTATGTCCACCGCCGCCGTGCCCGATCAGGACGAGGGGAGAGCCGACCGGGATTCGCTCGGGCGCCCAGAGGACGCCGGTGATCGTGTCGCGCTCGCCCTGGACGGTGAAGTCGCGCTCCATGACGCCGTCGACACGCACGCTCTCGCTTGTCCATTCGATGTCGCCCATCGCCCGCCTCCTTCGGCCATTCGGCGCGGCTCGTGAACGCGGAGTATACGAAGCGGCCTCGAGCCCCGAAGAAGCCAGGCGCTACCGCGTCACCGCGCGTAACCAGGCGTCCGCGAAGGCCGCCGTGTCCACGGCGGTCACAAGGCGCACCGGCAAGCCGTCCGCGGCCTCCCGCTCGTGCAGGAAGCCGCCCTCAACGCTGTACCGCAGTCTGACTTCGCGCACCTCGACGCCGTCCCAGCCGAGTGCGACGGCGCACGCGAGGGCATCGTGCTGGAAGTTGACGAGGTCGTCCGGGAGACCGGCATGTGTGCGCCCGAGGCGCTCGGCCATGCGCTCGTCGGCCGCGAACGCCTCGGCCTGGCGGGCGAGGAGACGCGCCAGCGGGCCGCCGCTGCGGAGCGCGGGCAGGTCGGCCCCACGGAGCGCTGTCTCCACCGTAACCGTGAGCGGGACGAGCGTCGGGCGCGAGGCTTCGAGGACGGCCTTCGCTGACTCCACGTCGACCTGGATGTTGTAGTCCCACTCGTTGCCCCACGCGGGGTAGCCCTTGCGGATCGGGAAGACCGACCCGCCCATCAGGACGAGGTTCGCCGAGCGCAGGATGCCGGGCGCGCGGCGTTCGAGCAGCGCCAGGTTGGTGAATGGCCCGATCGCCACAACCGTCGCACCAGCCTCAATGCTCCGCGCGAGCGCGTCGAGTGCGAGTTCGTGAGGCGCGGGCCGCGGCACGACGGGCTGCGGCCAGTACCGCGCCTCGTCTGGGTAGGTGGGCCGCTCCCGATAGACGCCCAGCGCGACGTCGGCGCCCGCGAAGACCGGGATGTCGCTGCGCCCCACCAGGTCGAGGGCATACCGCGCGTAGGCGGCGCGGCGGCCGGCCTCGTCGGCGGCCGTGGTGACTGCGGCGACCTCGGCGTCGGGCCAGCCGAGCACCATCGCGAGCGCGCAGAGGTCGTCCGTGTCGCCGCCGATGTCGGTGTCGATGTGCAGCAACATGGGCGAACACCGTACCCCAGCGCAGGACATCGACGACCACTGCCCCAGGTGGGCGCCAAAGAGGGCGGATTGCTCCGCCCTCCAGAATCCAGTCTCAGACCTCGGAACTAGCGCCGGGAGTAGCCTCCACGGCTGCTGCCGCCCCCGCTGTAGCCGCCGCGACGAGGCCGGCCGCCGCCACCGCCGTTGCGCGCGGGAGCGGCCGAGGCGCGACCGCGCGAGTACGACGCGACCTCGGGCAGGCCGCGCGGCGGGTCCCACGAGGCGAGGTCCAGCAGTCGCGTGTCGTCCGCGGCCATGCTCACGATGCCGACGTCGATCCCTGCGGCGCGCTCGATTCCGGTCACGTCGCGCTCCTCGATGGGCAGCACGAGCGTGACGACCATGCCGGACTCGCCGGCGCGGGCGGTGCGCCCGGAGCGGTGCAGGTAGACCTTGTGGTCCTCGGGCGGGTCGTAGTGGATGACCACGTCGATGCCGTCCACGTGCAGCCCGCGCGCCGCCACGTTCGTGGCGACGAGGACAGGGACCGAGCCGCGGGAGAAATCGGCCAGCGTGCGCTCACGCTTGCTCTGCGAGAGCCGGCCGTGGATCGCAGCGGCGCGGAGGCCGGTGCGGCCGAGTTGCTCGGCGAGGCGGTCGGCGCCGTGCGTGGTGCGCACGAAGACGATCACACGCTTCGCGGCGGAACAGATACGCGAGGCGATCTCGACCTTCGAGTCCGACGTGACGCCGATGAAGCGCTGCTCGAGCGTGTCCACCGTGGCCTGCGTGGAGGCGACCTCATGACGGACGGGGTCCTTCTGGTAGCGCTGCACCAGCGTGCGGATCGCGCCGTCCAGCGTGGCCGAGAACAGCAGCGTCTGCGTCTCGCCCTCGATCTGGCCCAGGATGCGTTCCACCTGAGGGAGGAAGCCCATGTCCGCCATCTGGTCGGCTTCATCGAGGACGACATTCTTGACGGCGGAGACGGACATCTCACCGCGCTCGAGCAGGTCGTTCAGCCGGCCGGGAGTCGCGATGACGATGTCCACGCCCTGACGCAGCGCCTGGACCTGGCGGAACATCGAGGCGCCGCCGTAGATGGCGCAGAGCCAGAGCCCGCGCGCCGCCGCGTACGGGGTGAGTTCCTCCGCGACCTGGTTGGCGAGCTCGCGCGTGGGCACAAGCACGATCGCGTGGGGCCGGCGCGGTTTCGCGGTCTTCGTGCGCTCGATGAGCGGCAGGCCGAATGCCAGCGTCTTGCCGGACCCGGTCTGTGCCTTCCCGCTGACGTCGCGCCCCGCGAGCGCGTCCGGGATCGTCAAGGTCTGGATCGGGAAGGGCTGGGTAAAGCCTCGCTTTGCCAGGACGGCGAGCAGGTCGGGAGAGACGCCGAGGTCGGCGAAGGTCGTGGCGCCCTCCTCCAGTGAGAGGGTGGCGACGTCGGGATCGGGTTCGTGGTCCACGATCGGGCGCGGTGAGGTAGCAATCGACAAAGAGGATGATCTCCGGTTCGGCCAGGGCTGCGGCAGTGAGCATGGGTGTGCCGCGGGCCTCGGAGCCCGGGGACAAGAGGCGCCCAGCAGCCGGCCGGCGCATCTGCTCGTGTACGGCTCAGAAACGGCCACCCGGTCGAATCCGCGTGCGCGGCGTCCAGGCGCTCTTCCGATTCACACGTCACACGGTTGCAGTGAAGACGAGCAGTGAGAGAAGAGGGGAGTCTGAGGACTCTCTTCCCGGCATGGCCGGTCAGTGAATCTGAATCGACCGTAACACGTCCACACGGCTACGCACCATCCGGGGGTGTTGAGAGATAGTGAATGGTGTGCGGCCGCGCTGAGGAGATCCTGGATGTCCCCGAGTCTGAAGTGGCGAATCGTCTTGCCGGCCGGCCTCCTTCTGGTCGCTGCGAGCGCTCTCGCGGGCTGCTCGCCCTCGAAGCCTGCGCCGACGGCGAGCCCGAGTGCAGCCACGACGGCGACCGCGCCAGCGACAACGACTCCGTCGACGCCGTCCACCCCGACTTCGACCGTCGCGCCATCGACCACAGCGACCGCACCCACGACCGCCACGCCCGCTCCACCGGCTGCAGCGCGTTTAGACGTTGCAGTCACACTGAAGGACTTCGCGGTCGTTGCGACGCCGGCCTCGATCACCGCCGGCAAGGTGACGTTCGCGGTGCAGAACGCCGGCGTGAGCCCGCACGAGTTCGTCATCGTGAAGAGCGATCTTGCACCGGACAGCCTGCCGCAGGTGAACCAGAAGACCGTGGACGAGAAGCAAGTCCAGGTCATCGGGAAGGTCGAACCGTTCGACGGTGGATCCAAGCGGGAACTGGCGCTGGAGTTGCAACCGGGCCGTTATGTGCTGCTGTGCAACATTCCCAGTCATTACATCTCTGGCATGTACACGGCATTCGCCGTCACAGCCGTGCAATAAAGTTCACGTTCAGATTCTCGCTTCGACGAACCTCGGTCGCGGCGATTGACCTATACTGCGAGGCGCGCGGCAGCGAAGTCGCAAGAACGCGACGCAGTTTTTCTGAGGGAGCGACACATGAAGATTTCGAAGAAGCGCTGGATCGGGGCCGGGCTCGCGCTGGCTGCCGGAGCAGCCCTGCTGCCAGCGGTCGTGCTGGGCCAGGCGACCACTTCTAAATTTGAAGCCCGCCTGACAGGGGCAAACGAGGTGCCGGCTGTCACGACAACCGCAACGGGCACCTTCACGGCCACGCTGGACGAGGCCGCGGGCACCCTGACGTGGACGCTGAGCGTGCCGACGATCACGAACGCGACGGCGGCCCACCTGCACGCAGGCGCGGCCGGCGCCAACGGCGGCATCGTCCTTCCGTTGTTCGCCGCACCGACGGCAGGCCCGGTCGGCACCATCAACGTCTCCGGGACGGCGCGCGCCGCCGACCTGAGCGGGACGCTGGCCGGTAACTTCGCTGGCTTCGTCACGGCGCTCAAGGCCGGGACGATCTACGCGAACGTCCACACCACCGCGAACGCGGGCGGCGAGATCCGCGCGCAGGTGGTTGCCGCTGCTGCGGCGCCCGCCCCCACCACCACGACGGCCGCGCCGGCACCCGCGAAGACGGGCAATGGCGGGCCGGACGCGGTGAAGTCTGAGTCGGGCTCGCGCAACTTTGCGGTGATCAGCCTGATCGCTGTCTCGCTGGTCGCGATCGGCGGTGCCCGTATCCTCACCGCCCGCAAGCGGTAGAGATCGAGGGTCCACAGGACCGAACGCAGGGGCGGGGCCGAGAGGTCCCGCCCCGGTGCTTGCCCGAGCCGCCGCTCAGTCGCGCCGGAGCGCCTTCCGCACCTCGCCAGCCTCGACGAGGCGGCCATCCGCCATCTCCACGACGCGATGCGCGTAGTCGACGATCAGCGGGTC
>SCTU01000291.1 GCA_004297315.1 Dehalococcoidia bacterium
GGCGCGGCCCGCGCGATGCGCCTCGCGCTGCGCGACGCCGGCATCGAGCCCTCGGCCATCGACTACATCTCGGCGCACGCCACAAGCACGGACGTCGGCGATATTGCGGAGACGCAGGCGATCCACACGGTCTTTGGCGAGCGCGCTGCGCAGGTGCCCGTCTCAGCGATGAAGTCGCAGATCGGCCACCTCCTCGGCGGATCGGGCGGAGTCGAGACGATTGCGTGCGTGCAGGCGCTGCGCACCGGCTGGGTGTCGCCCACGCTGAACGTGGACCACCCAGGCGAGCACTGCGACCTCGACTACGTCGCGCACCAGGCGCGCCAGGTGAACCCGCGCACTGTCCTCAAGAACTCGTTCGGCTTCGGCGGCCAGAACGCCGTCCTCGTCCTCCAGAAGTACGAGGGTTGATCACGCTACGGCGCCATCTGCCCTGTAACCTCTAGCCATGCCATCGACGCGATCCGACCTCTGGCGCCCCGTCGAGGGATTGCCCGACCACCCGATGCGCGCGATCGCGGGCGCCGTCGTCGGCAACGGCGTGCGCCTGCGCATTGAGGTGGGGCCGAAGAACAAGGTCGGCAGCGACTACTTCCGCATCACCCTTGTCACGGACCGCTCCGGCGCGGCGGACGAGCCGGTCTGCTTCGGTCTGATCAACCGCGGCCCCTTCCCCGGCTTCAACTGGGTGGAGGTCACGGACTTCCAGGGCCGCTTCCCCCTCGCCGGCGAGACCGTCGAGGTGCCCGAGGGGATCGACGGCAACATCGTGAAGACGCTGGGGCGCCTCGTGCCGGCGGGCGGACACCTGATGATGGAGTACGACTCCGCCCACCGTGCCGTCACCGCACGCGCGCTCGCGCAGCGCGTGCCCCCGGTCGCGACGCCGCTCGGCGGAATGATGTTCGCCGCGAACTGCGGCACCTGGTTCACCGACTGGTACATCTCCGAAGGCGGCCGCGAGGGCGCGCGCAAGCTCCAGGGGTTCCGCGCCGTCGACGCTGAGCACGCCGCCCGCCGCGGCCGCGAGATGCTCGAGGGCCTCGAGGCCTTCCTTGGCCGCGCGAAGGACTGCGACTGGGACGTGCAAGCCGCCTGCATCCCCGTCGCGCAGGCCGCGATCACGGCCCTCCGCGCGCGCCTCGGCGTCCCTGACGGCCCGCTGCCGGAGCGGCCCGAAGACCGCCTCCAGGCCCGTCCGCGAATCTGAATTCAGGAATCTGAATTGCCGGGTTCGCCATAGCCCGATAGCATCGCGAGGTATCCCCGGCCAGACTGGCAGTGCCCCACAGCCGTACTCACGAGGTTGCCTCGCGGGTCGCGGACAGGACGCGAGGACGAGATGCCGCAGACGTTGAGTGTGATCAAGGCCGACATCGGCGGGTTCGTCGGCCATTCCGCCATGCACCCGGAAGTCCTCAATGAGGGCCGGGAGCGACTCGCACAGGCGGTCCAGTCAGGGCTGTTGATCGACGCGCAGGCGCAGGCCTGCGGCGACGACATGTTCCTGATCATGTCCCACGACCGAGGCCAGGACAACGTTGACATCCACCGGTTCGCCTGGGACACGTTCGTCTCCGGCACGGAGATCGCAAAGAAGCTGAAGCTCTACGGCGCCGGCCAGGACCTCCTGGTGGACGCCTTCTCCGGCAACATCCGCGGCATGGGTCCCGGCTCCGCCGAACTCGAACTGGTCGAGCGCCAGTCCGAGCCGGTCATGGTCTTCATGGGCGACAAGACCTCGTCCGGCTCGTTCAACCTGCCCTTCTACAAGATGTTCTCCGACCCGTTCAACACAGCCGGCCTCGTGATCGCAGAAGCGCTGCACGCCGGTTTCGCCTACGAAGTCCAGGACCTGAAGAACCACAAGAAGATCGTGTTCAACTCGCCGGAGGAGATCTACGACCTCCTCGTCTTCATCGGCTCGCCCGCGCACTACGCGATCAAGCGTGTCGTCGCACGCTCGACCGGCGAGGTCGCCGCGGTCTCGTCGACTGAGAAGCTCTCGCTGATCGCCGGCCGCTACGTCGGCAAGGACGACCCGACCGCCATCGTCCGCATGCAGGGAGCCTTCCCGGCCGTGGGCGAGGTGCTCGAACCGTTCACCACGCCGTACATCGTCGAGGGCTTCATGCGCGGCTCGCACTACGGGCCGTGGATGCCGGTCGCCATGGCCGACGCGACCCCGTCGCGCTTCGACGGCCCGCCGCGCGTCGTCGCCCTCGGCTTCCAGCTCGCGAACGGGAAACTGGTGGGGCCGCGCGACATGTTCGCGGACGTCTCCTTCAACAATGCCCGCCAGGAGGCCAACGACATCTCCGACTTCCTGCGCAAGCACGGCCCGTTCGAGCCGCACCGCCTGCCGCTGGACGAGATGGAGTACACGACGATGCCCGCGGTCGCCGCGAAGATGGCGAACCGCTGGGCCGACATCTAGGCGGCACGCAGCCCTCGCCTCCCACGCCCGGATCGAGGCCTCATGCCGCGTCTCCTGCTCTCGACCTCGAACGCCGGCAAGGTGCGGGAGATCCGCGAGATCCTCGCCGGCACGGGCTGGGATCCCGTCACTCCGGCTGAGTTGGGCGTGACCTACGCGGCACCGATCGAGACCGGCCGCTCCTACGCCGAGAACGCGATCGCGAAGGCCGTGGCCGCCGCTGAGGCCTCCGGCCTCCCCGCCCTCGCCGACGACTCCGGCATCGAGGTGGACGCGCTCGACGGCGCACCCGGCCCGCTCTCGGCCCGCTTCGGTGGCCCCACCCTGACCGATGCCGAACGCTGCGCGCTCCTCCTCCGCCGCCTCGAGGGTGTCCCGCCCGGCCGGCGCGGCGCGCGTTTTCGTGCCATCGTCGCGCTCGTCCTGCCCGGCAACCGCGTATTCACCCGGGAGGGCGTCCTCGAGGGCCGCGTCGCCCTCGCCCCGCGCGGCGCGAATGGTTTCGGCTACGACCCGGTCATGGAACTCCCCGATGGCCGTACCGTCGCCGAGATCGGCGCCGAGAAGCAGACGATCTCCCACCGCGCCCGCGCCCTCACCGCCATGGCCGAGGTGCTCCGAGGGCTTGTCTAGCCCGTCCTGCACCGCCGTGCCTGACGGTCTACCATCGATCGCATGACCCCCCCCACCGGCGCACCGCATCCTGACTGGGACGACCTCGACCCCGGGGCCGGCCCTGCGCTTCTCGATACGCTCGGACGGCCGCTGCGTGACCTCCGGATCTCCGTGACGGACCGCTGTAACTTCCGCTGCCAGTACTGCATGCCGAAAGAGGTCTTCGGGCCGAACTTCGCCTTCCTGCCGCGATCGGCAGTCCTGACCTTCGAGGAGATCTCGCGGCTCGCTCGGCTCTCGGCGGCGCTCGGCGTGCGCAAGTTCCGCCTCACCGGCGGCGAGCCGACGCTACGCGCGCAACTGCCGGCGCTGGTGGCGATGCTGCGCGAGGTGCCGGACGTCGAGATCGCGATGACCACCAACGGCACGATGCTGAAGACGCTGGCCGGGCCGCTGCGCGAGGCCGGCCTCGACCGCGTGACGGTCAGCCTCGACTCCATCGACGACGCGGTCTTCCGCTCGATGAACGACATGGACTTCCCGGTCGCGCTCGTCCTCGAGGGCATCGAGGCGGCCGCCGCCGCCGGGCTGCCCGTGAAGATCAACGCCGTCGTGCGTCGAGGTGTGAATGACCACACGCTGCTCGACCTCGCGGAGCGGTTCCGCGGCACCCCGCACACCGTCCGCTTCATCGAGTTCATGGACGTCGGCACGACGAACGGCTGGCGGATGGACGACGTGCTCCCGGCCTCCGACCTCGTGCGGTTGGTCGACGAGCGCTGGCCCCTCGACCCGGTCGAGGCGCAATACCCCGGCGAGGTCGCGCGGCGCTATCGCTACCGCGACGGCGCGGGCGAGATCGGCGTGATCACGTCGGTCACGCAGCCGTTCTGCGGCACCTGCACGCGCATCCGCCTTTCGGCAGAGGGCAAGATATACACCTGCCTCTTCGCGACGGACGGCGTCGACCTGCGCGAGGCGATGCGCGCGGGCGCCTCGGACGATGCGCTCACCGCGCTGATCGAGGGCACGTGGCGTGCGCGCGAAGACCGCTATTCTGCGCTGCGTTCGCAGTCCACGCCCGGCCTGCGCAAGGTGGAGATGTCGTATATCGGCGGATAGGTCCTGCACGTGTCAGAAGAGCATCCCGGCGGCCTCTCCCACCTCGACGCGCGCGGCGAGGCGCGGATGGTCGACGTCTCCGCCAAGGAGACGACCGTGCGCGAGGCCACCGCGCGCAGTCGCGTGTTCCTCGCGCCGGAGACGCTCGCGCTGATCGTCGAGGGACGCGCTCCAAAGGGTGACGTGCTGGCGACGGCGCGCGTGGCGGGCATCATGGCGGCGAAGCGCACCCACGAGTTGATCCCGCTCTGCCACCCGCTCCCGATCACCGCGGTCCGCGT
>SCTU01000292.1 GCA_004297315.1 Dehalococcoidia bacterium
CGCAACATGACCCGTCTCCCCGGCGCGGTCTTCATCGTCGACCCGTCGATGGAGACGAACGCCGTGCAGGAGGCGCGCCGCGCCGGCGTGCCAATCATCGCGATGTGTGACACGAACGCCGACCCGGACTACATCGACTTCCCGATCCCGTCGAACGACGACGCGATCCGCGCGATCCAGTTGATGACCGGCCGCATCGCGGACGCCGTCCTCGAGGGTGTCGCCGTCGGCGAAGTCGAGCAGCAGTACCAGGCCGCGCGGGAGTAGTCCCGCCCGGCACCGACCTCGGGCGTGCGGTCTACCCCCGCGCGTCCGCATCTCGCCCGGCCTCGACGGCCGGGCCCTACGAGGAGCATGACAGGTGGCAGTGAGCACTGAGGACGTGAAGCGGTTGCGCGAGGAGACCAGCGCCGGCGTGATGGACGCCAAGAAGGCGCTGGAGGAGGCCGGCGGCAACTTCGACAAGGCGAAGGAGTTGCTCCGCGAGCGCGGCGTGGCCGCGGCCGCGAAGCGCTCCGAGCGCGAGACCGGCCAGGGCGTCGTGGAGGCCTACATCCACGGCCAGGGCCGCATCGGCGCGATCGTGGAGCTCCAGTGCGAGACGGACTTCGTCGCGCGCACGGACGCCTTCAAGACCCTCGCCCGGGACGTCGCGATGCAGGTCGCGGCGATGAACCCGCTGGCGCTCACGCCCGAGGAGGTCCCCGCCGACGCCGCCGGGACGAAGGAAGAGAACGCGCTGCTGACGCAGGCGTTCATCAAGGACGGCAAGAAGTCGGTCGCGACCCTCGTCCAGGACGTGATTTCCACGACCGGCGAGAACATCCGGATCGCCCGCTTCGCCCGTTTCGAGATCGGCGGCAAGTAGCCGGACGCCGAGGGCGGGTGCGTCCGCAGTACGCTCGCCCTCGTCGCCCCCGCCGCGCGCAGATGGAGGTCGAGCGATGACCGACGAGATCCTCCTGGAAGCCGAAGAGAAGATGGAAGGCGCCGTGAACGCCTTTGCGCGCGACCTGACGGGCGTGCGCACCGGCCGCGCCTCGACCGCCCTGGTCGAGCACATCATGGTCGACGTGTACGGCTCCAAGATGACGCTGATCCAGCTGGCGAACCTCGCGACGCCGGAGGCGCAGTTGATCAGCATCACGCCGTTCGACCGATCGACGGTCGACCCGATCATCAAGGCGCTGCAGCAGAGTGACATCGGCATCACGCCAAACAGCGACGGACGCGTCATCCGCCTGCCGATCCCGCCGCTCACCGAGCAGCGGCGCAAGGAGATGACGAAGCAGGTGCACACCAAGACTGAGGAGGCGCGCGTCTCCGTGCGGAATATCCGCCGACATGCCCACGACGAGGTCAAGAAGGCCCTGAAGGACGGCGAGATCTCCGAGGACGAGAGCGCGAACGGCTCGCAGGAGATCGACCGGCTGACGCAGCAGTACATCGAGAAGATCGAGGTGATGGCGAAGGAGAAGGAGCGCGAGCTCCTGTCCGTCTAGCCCGTGCTGCGTCAGCGCCTGCTGGTCGCGGCCGTCGGACTTCCGCTCCTCGGCCTGCTGCTGGCGGCGCCCGAACCAGTCTTCGCCGCCGCCGTCACGCTGATCCTCGCCGCCGCCGCCTTCGAGATGGCGCACGCGGCGAGCCCTGAGGCCTCCCCCGCGTACGGGATGAGCGCCGCGGCAGCGGTCGCGCTGTTCGCGGCCGCCGCCCGCTCCGTCCCAGACTTCCCCTTGCCACCGTTCATCGCGATGGCCGTGATCACGCTCGGGCTCCTGCTGCATCCGCGTGGCCGGATCGGCGTCACGGACGCCGGCTGGTGGCTCGGCGTCACGCTGTACGTCGCGCTCGGCGCGCACGTCATCCTGCTACGGGAGATCGATGACGGCCGTGCGTGGTGCGTCGTGCTCCTCGTCACCACCTTCGCCACCGACACCGGCGCATATGCTGCAGGGCGCCTGGCCGGACGTCATCTGCTCTGGCCTGCCGTCTCACCGAAGAAGACGTGGGAAGGCGGCCTCGGCGGCCTGGCGGCCGGGTCGCTTGCGTTCGTCGCGGCGATCGCACTGCTCGACCTCGAACTCTCCGAGGGTGGGCTCGCACTCGGCGCAGCCCTGCTCCCCGTCGCGGCAATCGCGGGCGACCTCCTCGAGTCCGCGCTCAAGCGGCAGATGGGCGTGAAGGACATGTCCAGCTGGCTGCCGGGACATGGCGGCCTGCTCGACCGCCTCGACTCCGTGCTGGTCGTAGGGCTGTGCCTATACTGGTTATTGCGATGGCTGTAGCCCACCACATCAACGCTGACAGCGAAACGCCATGATCCGGCTCGCGATCCTTGGTTCAACCGGTTCTGTCGGCCAGCAGGCGCTGGACGTCGTCCGAGCCTTGCCCGAAGACTTCGAAGTCATCGCGCTCGCGGCTGGCGGCAACGCGGGCCTGCTTGCCGCGCAGGCCCGCGAGTTCACCCCCGCCGCCCTCTTCGCCCGCCCCGGCCTCGACGCCGACGCCCTCCGCGCCGAGCGCCGCGCGGAGTGGCAGCCGCTTGAGGCGATTGCGACCCGCGACGACGTCGACCTGGTCCTGGTCGCGACAAGCGGCCTCGCCGCGCTGCCCGCGACGCTCGCCGCGCTTCGCATGGGAAAGCGCGTCGCGATCGCGAACAAGGAGACCCTCGTCGTGGGTGGCCCCGTCGTGCGGGCCGCACTCGAGGCCGGGCGCGCGCTCGGCGCGGAACTGCGGCCGGTGGACTCCGAGCACTCCGCAATCTGGCAGTGTCTCTGGGGCGAGGCGCCGGAGAGCGTCGAACGGCTGACGCTGACCGCCTCGGGCGGCGCGTTCCGCGACTATGAGCCGTCCGAACTCGAAGCCGTCACCGCGGCGCAGGCGCTCGCCCACCCGACATGGAAGATGGGGCCGAAGGTGACGGTCGACAGCGCCACGCTCTTCAACAAGGGGCTCGAGGCGATCGAGGCGCGCTGGCTCTTCGACATCCCGCTCGACCGCGTCGAGATCCTCCAGCACCGCGAGAGCGTCGTGCACAGCCTGGTCACGTTCCGCGATGGCTCTGTGAAGGCCCAACTCGGCGAGCCGGACATGCGGCTGCCGATCCAGGTCGCGCTCACCTACCCGAACCGCGGGGCCGCAAGGCCCGCGCCGGCCCTCGACCTCGCGCGGCGCGGCAGCCTCACGTTCGGCACCGTCGACACGCAACGCTTCCCGGCGCTAGGCGTCGCGATCGAGGCGGGCCGGCGCGACGACACCTCCGCGGCGGCCGTCTCCGGCGCCGACGAGTCCGCGGTGGCGCACTTCCTTGCCGGCCGCATCCGCTTCACCGAGATCGCGGTGCTGCTCGCACAGGCGCTCGAGGCGCACGGGCCGCAGCCTGCGGGCGACCTCGACGCCCTGCTCGGGGCGGAGGCCTGGGGACGCCAGTTCGTGGACAGCCGCGTCGCGGCGGGGGTGCGCTGATGCGCGACGAGTGGCGCGACCAGACGCCGACAGCGGAATCATCCGAGGAGTCCGGCGGCGGACCGACGCTGTCGACGTGGATCACGGCGGCGATTGTCCTCGTCGGGTTCGTCATCGGGTTCGTCATCGCGCGCGACGCGATGACCAGCGCGGTGCTGTTCATCGCGATCATGCTCGGCGTCGTCATGGTGCACGAGGCCGGCCACTTCCTGACCGCGAAGGCGTTCGGCATCCGCGTCCACGAGTTCGCGTTCGGCTTCCCGCCGCGCATCTTTGCGAAGCGGATCGGAGAGACCGAGTACGCCGTCAACTGGCTGCCGCTTGGCGGTTACGTCCGCCTGGAGGGCGAAGAAGACGCCTCGAGCCCGCGCTCGCTGGCGGCGCGTCCGCGCTGGCAGCGGCTGATCGTGCTGACCTCGGGCGCGCTCGTGAACCTCATGCTGCCGGTTGTGCTGCTGTCTGCGGCGCTGATGATCCCCCACGAGGAGGACGAGGGCCACGCGAGGATCACGGCGGTCGCTGCCGACACGCCAGCCGCCGCGGCCGGCCTGCGCGAGGGCGACGTCATCCTGCGCGTGGGATCGCACGACGCCAAAAACCTCGCTACGGCGAGTCGCCTCGTGCGCACCTACCAGGGGCGGACGGTGGACCTCACCGTGCGGCGAGACGGGCAACTGGTCACAATCCCGGTCTATGCGCGCTGGACTCCGCCGGCCGGGCAGGGCCCCACAGGCATCTCGATCGCACCGGAGTCGGTCAACCCGATCGACAACCGTCCGTACACAGTCACGGTCTCCGAGCCCCCGTGGGAGGCGATCCCTGACGGGACCGTGATGACCTGGCAAACGCTCGTCCTCGCCCGCAACGAGGTCATCGGCTGGGTGAAGGGCACGACCCGCCCGCAATTCCAGGGCCCGGTCGGCATCGCTCAGACCACGGGCGAGGTCGCCCGCTCCTCGGAGACGACCGCGGGCGCGATTTCGCCGCTGCTGGAACTCGCCGCGTTGCTCTCGATCAACCTCGGCATCCTGAACCTGCTGCCGTTGCCCATGCTCGACGGTGGCCGCGTGCTGTTCGTCGTGATCGAGATCGTCCGCGGTGGCCGCCGCATCCGCCCCGAACGGGAGGCGATCGTCCACATGATCGGGATGGCGGCCTTCCTCGTGCTGGCCGCGGTCGTGACTTTCGCGGACATCTCGCGCATCGTGGACGGCGGCTAGCGCGCGTGCGGGGCGCTACCCTGATACCCGTCGACCTCACCTCGCACGCTCGGAGTCAGCGATGCCGCTGAACGCTCGCCGCAAACCCACCCGCGCCGTCCGCGTCGGTCGCACGCAGATCGGCGGCGGCGCCCCGATCGCGGTGCAGTCGATGGCCGCGACGCGCACGCAGGACGTCGACGCGACGGTGCGGCAGGTGCGGCTGATCCACGCCGCAGGCGCGGACGTCATCCGCATCGCAGTCGACAGCCGCAAGGACGTCGAGGCGCTCGCCGAGGTGCGCGCCCAGACGCGCGAACTCGGGGCGACGCTCTCGGTCGACCTCCAGGAGAACTACCGGCTGGCCGCCCTCGTCGCGCCGCTCGTCGACAAGGTCCGCTACAACCCGGGCCACCTCCACCACCACGAGCGCGAGAAGAGTGTGCGCGACAAGGTAGCGTTCCTGGCGGACGTCGCGGTGAAGCATGACATCGCGCTCCGCGTCGGCGTGAACTGCGGCTCGGTCGACCCGGAGAAGTCCGCGAAGTTCGGGCACGACGACGTCGGCGCGATGGTGGAGAGCGCGCTCGAACACGCGCAGATGCTCGACGACCTGGGCTTCCATCGCTTCGTCGTCTCGCTCAAGGACTCCGACTGGCGCAAGGTCGTCGAGGGCAACCGCCGCTTCGCCGCGCAGCGCCCGGACGTCCCGTTGCACCTCGGCGTGACCGAGGCGGGGATGCCGCCGGACGGGATCATCAAGACGCGCATCGCATTCGAGCAGCTGATTGCCGAGGGCATCGGGGACACGATCCGCGTGTCGCTCACGCTGCCGTTCGAAGACAAGGGTCAGGAGATCACCGCAGGCCGCGGGCTGCTCGACGACATCGCCAATGGGCGGTTCCGCTCGGTGCCTCTGCACTTCGGCGAGGGGCTCAACATCATCTCCTGTCCCTCGTGCTCCCGCGTGGAGAATGAGGCGTTCATCGAACTCGCCCGGGACGTGAAGGCGATGACGGAGTACGCCTCGAAGTACCGCGTGACAATCGCGATCATGGGCTGTCGGGTGAACGGGCCGGGCGAGACGGACGACGCCGACATCGGGCTCTGGTGTGGCCCGCTCGGGGTGAACCTGAAGCGGGGCGAAGAGACGGTGGGTCATTTCCCCTACGACTCGGTGCTCGGCCACGTGCGTACGCTGCTCGACGACGTGATCGCCGCGAAGGGCCTCACCCCGGCCTCCTAGGCCCGCCCCGTCGAGGCCGCACCAGCCGCCGCTGGCGTCACTCGTAACCACGCGCGAGGATGCTGCGATGGCGGTCAACCCTCTCCTTCCGTCGCTCTCGACGATGTGGGCCGTGCAGCCGCGCTTCGAGCGCGCGCTCGGAGCGTTCATGGAGCGCGCGGGCGAGCTCGGCTACCGCGGCGTCGAGATCAACCACTCGATGACGGCGGAGCAGGCCGGCGCGATCCTCGGGTACCACTCGCTGCCGGT
>SCTU01000293.1 GCA_004297315.1 Dehalococcoidia bacterium
TAGCCGACGGCGCGCGCCTCCTCGGCCGCGGGTGCCCGTGCACGCGTCTGCTTGGCGAGCACGACGGCACCTGTGACCACGACCGTGTGCTGCTCTCGCGCATCCTCGGCGTCGAGGTCCGTCCGCTCGGCCACGAAGCGCTGCCGCGCGACTTCGTCTGTGGCTACCTCGTCCCCACTTCCGTGCCCCATTCACCCCTCGAGGTCATGCCGGCGCGGCCCTGAGACGGGGTAGGACGGGTGGGTTATCATTTATGAGCAGTCCGGCGGCGTGAGGTCGGCTGTCATTCGGAGGTCAGATATGAGTGTCCCCCTGCCCGGTATGGGCGCGACCATCTCCGCGAAGCCGCAGCCAGAACCGGTGGCCATTGGCCCCGTCGTGACGATGACGGAGCGCGCGGCGACGAAGGCGAAGTCGCTCCTGGAGGCGAAGGGTTACCCCGAGGGCATGCTGCGTGTGTTCGTCGTGGGTGGCGGCTGTTCCGGCTACCAGTACGGCATGGCGATCGCACCGCAGGCCGAGGCCGACGACCAGGTCGTAGCCCTGGACGGCGGCGTGAACGTGGTCGTCGACCGCGAGTCAGTCCCGATGATCTCGGGCGCGGAGATCGACTTCGTCGAAGACCTGATGAAGTCGGGCTTCACGATCTACAACCCGAACGCGGTCTCCGCCTGCGCCTGTGGCTCGTCGTTCCAGACCGGCGCGAACCCGGGCACGCCCCGCCCCTGCTAGGCTCCGATGCGAGTGGACACGAGAGCCCCGCGCGAGCGGGGCTTCTTGTTGCCCGGCGGGGTACGCGGACGGTTATCCTCGGAGCCACGTTGCGAGGAGTCCGAGATGCAGGCCTGGATCAACGTCGGCTCGCCCGAGAACTTCGAGGTCCTGCGCAAGCGGAAGTTCGACCTCTCGCCCTTCAAGGCCTCGCGGCGCCGCCAGACGGCCGAGATGCAGCCTGGCGACCGCATCGTCTACTACCTCACGGGCGTCGTGCAGTTCGGCGGGGTCGTCGAAGTGACCGGCCCGGTACGCGAGGACGCGCGCAACATCGGCCTCCACTCAGAAGTCAAGGAGGAAGATGAATATCCCTTCCGCCTGCCGACGAAGCCCATCGCGATCGCGAAGCCCGGAAACTACATCGAGGTCCGCGAGATCACGGACATGCTGGAGAAGACGCGGCCCTTCGGGCCGAAGAAGCTCGGCATGTGCTTCCGCGGGAACGTCCACAAGATCTCGCAGCACGACCTCGACGTGATCGAGCGGCTCGTCCGCGAGCGCGCGTAAGGAGAGGGCGATGCAGGGGCCGACGCCTCGAAGGTTGACCCGCAGCGCCGACCGACGGCTGGGTGGCGTCTGCGGCGGCATCGCCGACTATTTCGCGCTCGACCCGACGCTCGTGCGCGTGGTCGCAGTGATCCTGCTGCTGGTCGGTCCGGTGGGCGGGATGACCTTCCTCGGCTATATCGTGCTCTGGATCGTGCTGCCCGAGTCGCCGGCGGCGGAGGCGCGGCCGAGCCTGGCGCGCGACCGAGGCGACACAGGCTTCATCGTGGGCGTCGGCCTGCTGGCGCTTGGCGCTTGGCTGCTCGTGAACCGCATGGGCTGGCTCGGAATGGGCTGGGGGTTGGGCTGGATGCACGGGGGCTGGTCGCCCGGATTCGCCAGCGGCCCCCTACTGCTGATCCTCGTTGGCCTGGTCGTGCTCATGCTCTCCCGCCGCCGCACGCCCCAGTAGCCGAGGTCCCCGGGAGGCTCGTGCTAACCTCCTGGGGCGGAGGGGCAACGTGCCCGACGACTTACCTGCGCTCTCCTTTTCCTTCCCCGCCGGGCCGGATGTGTTGTCGTGGCGCGATTGGACCCCGGAGGCATTCGCCCTCGCGCGGGCGTCCGCGCGGCCCGTCCTTCTCGTGGTCGGTGGCCTTTGGGATGGCGCCGATGCGCGCCTCGAAGCGGCGCTCGCCGATCCGCGCCTTCCCAGTCTCGTCGCCGGCCGGTTGGTCGCCGTGCGCGTGGATGCAGATGAACGGCCGGACGTCGCGGCGCGTTACGGCCCGGCGCCCGCCGTCCTGGCGCTCACTCCCGACGGCGAGCCGTTCGACCGCGCCGCGCCCGACGCGGAGGCGGTGATTACGCTGGCCACCTCCGCCCTCGCCCGCTGGGACGGCGACCGCGAGGACGTGCTCTCCGAGGCCGAGACCGCCCGCATTACCCGTGCAGCCGCGAGGGCCGCCGGTGCGCACAGACGCTCTGCGGGCGCTCTCGCACCCTCCGTGCTCGATATCGCACTCGACGTTATCGACGCGCTGGAAGACGCCGATGCCGCCACCTCGCCTGAAACGGGTCGCCTCTGGCGCTACGCGCATCACCGCCGTCGCACGCCCGGCGCAATCGAGCGTGCCCGGGCGGTTGCGGGCGCAGCACTCGCTCGCGCCTCGCGTCCGGGGACGGTGTGCCGCGCGGGCGACATGGGCGACGCCCTTTTGCTGGTCGCGGAACTGGCGCGCGAAGACGCCGAACTCGCCGAGTCGTTTCGCGGGACGGTCGAAGAGACTGCAGCATTCCTCGACGTCGCGCTCGGTGATTCTGGGGGTGGCATCCGGCACGCCCTGCCCCCGGCCGGCGCGCCCGTCTTCGCCCGCTCCTGCGCGCAGGCTGCGCGCGGGCTGATCGAGGCAGGCGCGGCCTTCGACCGTCGCGACTGGACCGCGCGCGGGCTGCGTGCCGTCGAGTTCATCGTCTACCGGATGCACGCCGGCGAGGCCGGCGTCTACCACGCCTGGGACGGCGACCTGCGTGGACTCGGCCTGCTGGGCGACCAGGTCCACACGCTGCTGGCGCTGCTCACGGCCTACGAGGTGAGTGGGGTTGGGTTGTATCTGGACCGCGCACGCAGCCTCGCCCGCCTGCTGGAGCGCGGATGGTGGGAGCGCGGGCACGGCTTCCTGGACACGGGCGAGTGGCACGAGGAGATCGGGCTCCTCGCGGAACCTCTCGTGCCATTCGCGCTGAACGTCGCAGCCGCGGAGGGTTTCCTCTGGCTCTCGCGGCTGACCCATGACGACCGCTACATCGAACTGGCCACGGAGACGCTGGCGGCGATCGCGCCCGGGTATGAAATGCGCGGCCGGGATGTCGCCTCCTTTGCCCGTGTCGTGGACCGGACGCTGACCGCGGAGCCAGAGGTGAAGGTGGTCGGTGAGTTTCCCGCCGGCGAGCCTGACCGCGTGGCGGACCCGCTGCATCGCGCGGCGCTGCGGCTGGCGGTGCCGGCGCGCACCGTCCAGCGGCTGGCCCTCACCGCCGACGCGGACCTGTTACGCGACCTGGGACTGCCGCTCGACCGGCCGCGCGTGGCCTACGTCTGCTCCGGGCGGGACTGCTCGGCGCCCATTTCAGACGCCGAGGCCCTGGCGTCGGCCGCCTATGCCCTGGTTGGCTTCGGCGACTTCGCCCGTGACGACGGCGGCGCGGACCATCCGGACTAGCGATCGGGTTGGCGAGCGGCTCCATCATCCGAGAGCCGTAGGAGGTCGCGGATGTGCTGGATGCGCCACATCGCGTCCAGGTCTCGTTCGCTCATCTCCTGAACCCAGGTGAGCACGTCCACCTCGCCACGAAACGGGTGGATGCCGACGTTGTTCCAGCGCCCCCCCGCGCTCTCCAGGATCCACAGCGTCTCCTCGCGCAGCGTGGCGAAGTCCCACAACAGGTCAGCCACGCCCTCGCCGCCTCGCGTGGCGCCGGGGCCGGGATTGAGGCGCTCCTCGGCACGTCGCGCCGCGATCGGCGAGCCGTCCACCCGGAGCATCGCCTCGAGCGCCCGCTGGTCCTCGCGCTCGGCGTCGCGCAGATAGCCGACGATGCTCGCGATGCTGGATTCCTCGCCCTCGGGCACGACGTTGAGCAGTCGGTCGCCGACCCCGGGGACCATCCGGGTGATGCGGCGGCCGACCTCGCGGAGAGCCTTGACGAGGTAGCGACGGCGGTCGCCGTGCACGGCGGTGACGTACTGCGGCATGATGCCGATCGTGCGCCCCTCGGGGCAGCATGGCAACGGGTAAGGGCTGGGACCGGAGGTGTGTCGCATGGCTGGCGAGATTCGCCCGGGATTGCTCGACCATCTGCTGGTGCGCGGGCCTGACGTGACCGCGCTCAAGGCGTTCTACCGAGACGTGCTGGGCGGCGTCGTGGTGGAGGAGGCGCTCCCCCACTGGGCGCGCGTCCGCGTCGCGAACATTGACGTGGGACTGCACGCTGGCGAGCCCGGAGGCGGCGCACAGCCGCGCTTTCGCGTGCAGAGCGTCGCGATGTTTCGCGCGCACCTCCAGTCGCATGGCGTCGCGATCCCCGAGGGCTATCACGCCATCCCCGGTGGCGTGGAACTGGATTTCGCCGACCCAGCCGGCAACCTGCTGGGTGTCGTGCAGTACGGGGTCACGCTCGCCGACCTCGCCTAGTAGGCGCAACGCCATCAGCAGCCGCCTCGCGTTGACCCTGCGATCCCCCGCACCGACCATCGAGGCGTGAACGCCGCCTCGCTTCCTTACACCGTGCTGGTCCTCCTCGTGGAACTCGCCGTCGGGTCCCTCGCGATGCTGACGGTCTTCGACGCCCGGCGTCAGGTGACCGTCGGATACGTAAAGGCGGGCGCGATGCTCGTGCTGCCGCTTGCGCTGCTCGCAGCGTGGACCGTGACCACGCTGGAGCCGCGGGCGGAGGTGGACGGCTACGCGCTGGCCGAGGGCTGGCTGCGGCCCTTCACGCTCACCCTGGCGGTGTTCGTGGTCCTTGCTGTTATGCACACCGTCGCCGCGTTTGCGCAGCGGCATCGCGTGGGAATCGTGCTGGGCGGCCTCGGCAGCGCCGTCGGGGCGGTCGCGCTCGTGCTGCTGGCCGGTTACCTGGCGCTTCCTGCGTGGTCATTCGCCGGCGTCCTGCTCTCTGTGCTGGTCTCGGC
>SCTU01000294.1 GCA_004297315.1 Dehalococcoidia bacterium
GCCTCGCCCGCAATCGAGGCCCCCGCACGGATCGAGGCGCGCCCGACGGCCGCCTGACCGCCCACGCATTGCCCGCGCCCGAATGGGCCGGGGCCGCGCCGCACCGCGGCACGCGAGGGCGGACGCCCGAAGCCCCTCTCCGGCGTCCGCCCTCGCTATCCACTCGCTCTACGAGAGAGGGCGCCCGACGGGGCGCCCTCTCAGCATGGACGAAGTGCGAGACCTAGCGGGTGCGGGTCATGCGCTGGAGGCGGGCGACGCGTTCCTCGGTTGGCGGGTGGGTGGAGAAGAGCGTGCGGGCGCTGACGCCGGCGAACGGGTTCACGATGAAGAGGTGCGCCGTGGACTGCGGGACGTTCATCGGCATACGGCGCGCGCCCATCTCGATCCGCTGGAGCGCGGAGGCGAGGGCTTCCGGGTCCGAGGAGACGACCGCGCCGTCGTGGTCGGCCTCGAACTCGCGGGAGCGCGAGATGCCGAGCTGGATGAGCGAGGCGGCAATCGGGGCGACGAGAATCGCGAGCAGGCCGCCGCCGCGGTTGTCGCGGTCGCCGCCGCCGGAGAACATGCCGATCCAACCGATCATCGAGATCGCCGAGGCGATCGCGGCGACGACGCTGTTGATCAGGATGTCGCGGTTCTTCACGTGCGAGATCTCGTGGCCGAGGACAGCGAACAGTTCGCGGTCGGAGAGCAACTGTCGGATGCCTGAGGTGACGGCGACGGCGGCGTGCTTTGGGCTGCGGCCGGTTGCGAAGGCGTTCGGCTGCGGCGTGTCCATCGCATAGACGCGGGGCATCGGCATCTCCGCCCGGCGGGCGATCTCCGCGACCATGTCGAAGAGGGCGGGGTCTTGCTCGCGGGTGATCTCGCGCGCGTGCGCCGAGCGGAGGACGATGTCGGCCGAGAACCAGTAGGAGCCGGCGTTCAGCAGCAACGAGAAGAGGAAGAAGGTCATCGCGCCGCTGGCCCCGCCAATGGCGCCGCCGACCGCGATCAGCAGACCGCTGAGCGCAGCGAGCAGTACGACGGTCTTGAGGTTGTTCATTCGGTCCGCTCCAGATGGTGGGTATCCCGACAGGACATATGCTACCGCCGGGGCCCCAGCCGAGTTGCAAGCGAAGTGCTAATGGGCGACCGCGCGGATGGTCAAACGGGCGGAGGCAGCGGCGGCATCCTCCCGCCGGGCCTGCTGGGGCCCGAGGGCGTCCCGCGCGTCCTGACCGTATTCGACGTCACAAACATCACGGTCGGCGCGATCGTCGGCGCCGACATCTACGTCGCCTCCGCGATCACGGCGGGGCTGCTCGGCCCGGCCTCGCTGCTGGCGTGGCTGGCGGCCGGCGTGCTGGCGACCTTGCTCGCGCTGACGCTGGCCGAGTGCGCGCGGGTCGTGCCCCGCGTCGGCGGGCCGTATGCGTACGTCTCGCGTGCGTTCGGGCCGCTACCCGGCTTCCTCGCGGGCTGGTCGATGTGGATCGCGGAGATGACGGCGATGCCGGTCTTCGCGATCGCGTTCAGTTCCTACCTCGGCTATTTCGTCGCGCTCGACGACGTGCAGGTGCACGCCGTGCGCGTCGGGTTTCTCGGCCTGCTGACGCTGGTGAACGTGATCAGCGTGCGGGCGGCAGGTCGTGTGAACGACGCGCTGACGCTGCTGAAGTTGACGCCGCTGTTCCTGCTGGTTGTGATCGGCCTCGGCTATGCCGTGCTCGACCTCGAGGGGACGGCCGATCGGCTGAGCCCGTTCGCGCCGTTCGGCTTCGCGGAGTTCCCGACGGCGCTGATGCTGGTGGTATGGGCGTACATGGGCTTCGAGTTGTCGACGGTGCCGGCGGCGGAGGTGCAGGATCCGGGGCGGACGATCCCGCGCGGGATCGCGGTCGGGATGCTGATCGTGGCCTCGTTCTACCTCGTCACGAACCTGGTGGTGACGTCCGTCGTGCCGTACGAGGAGTTGATGGACAGCGGCACGCCGCTGATCCTCGCGGGGACGGCGATCTTCGGCGCGACGGGGGCGGCGGTGATGGCGGCCGGCGCGATGGTCTCCGTCTCCGGCTCGGACGAGTCGGACATGCTGGGGGCATCGAGGCTGGCGTACGCGATGGCGGCGGACGGGCTACTGCCGCACGGGCTGGCCTCGCTGCACCGGCGGTTCCGGACGCCGTACGTGGCGCTGATCGCGCAGGGTTTGGTCGCGGCGGCGCTCTCGTTCGTCGACGTGCTCAGCAGCCTGATCTCGTTCGCCGTGGTGAACCTCGCGTTCTCGTTCCTGTTCTGCGCCGCCTCGCTCTGGCGCTTCCAGCGCGGCCATGCCGTCGACCTCGTCGAGGTGGCGCGCCCGAACAGGGGCTGGCGGGGGCGCGGTGCGCGACTGCTCCCGGCGATGGCGATCGTGATCTGCGTCGGGCTGCTCGCGGCGGCATCGCACCGCCAGCAACTGGCGGCGCTGGCCGTACTGGCGGCTGGCCTCGCGGTGTATGCCGTCGCCGCGCCGAAGCGCGCGCACGAGACGGCGGGCGAGTGGCTGCACGACCGCGAGCGCGTGCTGCACCGGCTCGCGAGGCGTCGCATGCGCTTCCTCGGCGGCCCGGTCGGGTGGAGCCGCGGGCATACGACGCCGCCTCGCCGGCCGCGCGGGTAGGGGCACGTGCTGCGCGAGGCTGTCGCACCACAAAGAGGCCGCCCTCACGGGCGGCCTCTTGACTGCATCTGGGGCTTGCGCGGCCGCGCGGGACAGCCGCTACCTTGCGCCGCCGTCGGCGTGACGCTCGGCGGGGCAGGTGCCGACGCCGAACAGCGAATACAGCGGGCACCAGCCGACGGCGGCCGTGAAGAGCGGAATGGCGGCGAGCCCGGCCAGCGCAAAGCCGGCGGTGCCTCCGACGGCACCCAGTCCGATGACGATCAATCCGATCCCGAGCCCTAACCGCAGCAAGCGGTCGGCGTTTCCAACGTTCTTCAGCATCTTCGACTCCATTCCTGCATCCACCTCGCGAGGTCCATCCCCGCGGTCTACTGCTTGGATGCAGAAACGGGCCGGGAGGTTACATTCAGGCCTCCGATGCGCGCGCGGCGAGGATCGCCTGGAGTCGGGAGAAGAGTCTTGTCGAGCGCGGGGCTGGCAGCACGACGGCCCGCCGCTCGCCCGCCAGGGCGACGGTGTCGCGCGTCGAGTCCACCGTGATGCGGCAGTGCTCGCACCGCTCCACATGGGCCTCGACGCGCGCGCGCATGTCGTCGGCGAGCGTGCCGTCGAGGTAGTCCGAGACGTGTGAGACGGCCTCCTCGCACGACATACCCGCTGCCGTGGTCGTGCCCGGAAGCGGCGCGTCCGTGATCTGCTCACGCAGCGCGAGCCGCGCCCGGTGCAGCCGGACCTTCAGCGCGGTCTCGGTGACGCCGAGGGTTTCAGCTGCCTCGAGCGTTGAGAGGCCCTCGACGTCGCGCAGGAAGAACGCCATGCGCAGCGAGTCAGGCAGCGTTGCCATTGCGGCATCGAGCCGTCGGCGCAATTCGGCCGCGTCTAGGCGTTCTTCGGGGCCTGCGCCCGGATCCTTGAAGCGTTCGGCGGCGGCCGAGTCGTCCGACACGATGCCCTGGGTTGTCCGCGCACGTCGCAAGCGCTGGAGTGCCGCGTTGTAGGTGACCCGGTACAGCCAGGTGCCGAGTTGTGAGCGCCCTTCGAAGTCGGCGATGCCTCGTGTGAGGCTGATGAACGCCTCCTGCACCGCGTCTTCCGCCTCGTCGGGGTCGTGGAGAAGGTTGAGCGCGAGCCGGTAGAGGCGATCCTTGTGCTGCTCGAACGCCTCGCGGAACGCCGAGGGATCGCCGCGTTGGAGCCGCTGGATCAGGCTCCGTTCGTCAACCATCAGTCCCTCCGCCCATTCGATGTCGCTCTAGGTCAGGGTACGAGGTGGCGGCGAGTCGGCCAGCATCGCCGCGCACCACACGAAGAGGCCGCCCGTGAGGGCGGCCTCTTGATTGCATCCGGGGCGGCCGAGGCCGCTCGGGTCAGCCTCGGCTAGAGGCCGAGCTGCTGGGCGACCAGTTCGCGGTGGTAGTCGGCGTCGCCGAAGGCGAGTTCGGCCCGCTTCTGGCGGCGGTAGAACAGCTGGATCTTGTAGTCCTTGGTGAAGCCGATACCACCGTGGATCTGCTGGCCGTGCGCGACGACGCGCCGCGTGGCCTCGGAGCACCACGCCTTCGCCATGTTGACGGCGATCGAGGTGTCCGCGGCGGGCTGGTCCGACGCGATCGACCAGGCGGCCTTGTACATGATGAAGCGGGAGCCGTCGACGTCCGTGACCATGTCCGCGCACTTGTGCTGGATGGCCTGGAACGAGCCGATCGGGCGGCCGAACTGGACACGCTCCTTGGCGTAGTCCACGGCGATCTCGAAGTCCATCTGCGCGAGGCCCACAAGGTAGGCGCACTCGGCGACGGTGTACTTCTGGATCACCGGGCCCAGGGCGGCCCAGCCCTTGCCGTCCTCGCCGAGGAGCTGGCCCTTGGCGTTGTTGAGGACGACCTCGCACTGCTTGTCGCGGGCGATGGTCTGGAGGACCGTCGTCTTCACGCCGTCTTGCTTCGTCGGGACGATGGCGAGCGTGACGCCCTTGCCGGAGCGGGCGGCGACGACGAGGTAGTCGGCGACGTGCGCGTCGGAGACGAAGAGCTTGGTGCCCGTGATCGTGACGTCGTTGCCGGAGACGGTGGCCTTCGCCTGTACGCCGGCCTCGTCGAAGCGGGCGGAGGGCTCGGTCAGGGCGAGCGAGAAGATCACCTCACCGGCCGCGATCTTCGGGAGGAACTCCTGCTTCTGCGCCTCGGAGCCGGCCTCGAGGATCGGGACCGCGCCGCCGAAGACGGAGGACATGTACGGGCCCGGGACGAGCGCTCGCCCGAGTTCCTCGACGAGCACCATCTGGTCGACGAAGTCGAACCCGGCGCCGCCGTACTGCTCGGGGACCAGCAGGCCGTGCCAACCCTGCTCCGCCATCTTCTGCCAGAGGACGGGGGAGTAGCCCTTCTCGTCCTCTTCCATCTCCCGGACGTGCGTCTCCGGGCACTCGTTCTCAAGGAACTCGCGGGCAGAGTTCTTCAGAAGCTCCTGCTGTTCGTTCAGTCCCAGGTCCACAGTGCGTCCCTCCCAATCACGTCCGGCAGTCACCGGTACGTGTGTTACTCGTTTCGTGCGCCCTCGGCAAGGGCCTAGCCGCGCGGCAGGCCGAGGCCCCGTGTGGCGATGACGTTGCGCTGAATCTCGTTCGAGCCCGAGAAGATGCTATGCGGAACGGAGCCTACGTAGTCGTGGATGTGCGCGGCCTGCAGCGGCGCGTACTTCGACGAGCGGTCCCACACGTTCCCGTAGAGACCCCACGCCTTGCTCTGCGTGCGCGACAGGCGCTGGTGCAGTTCCGATCCGAAGGTCTTGTTGACTGACGCTTCGTAATTGGGAACCAGGCCGCGGTTCTGGATCGTGACGATGCGGAAGGCGAAGTTGAACAGGACTTCCGTCTCGATCGCGCGGTCGGCCATCTCCAGTCGCGTGGTGTTGAAGTCCTGCCGGCGGAAGTTCTTCCCCTTGTCCTTGAGGAAGCCGACGGTCTGGCCGAGCTCGCGACGGTAGGAGACCGCGCCGGCGATGCCGGAGCGTTCGAAGTCGAGCAGGGTCATGCCGACGTACCAGCCGCGGTTCTCCTCGCCGACGAGGTTCTTGGCGGGGACGCGGACGTCCTCGAAGAAGGTCTCGTTGAAGCCGTGCTCCCAGCCCATGTTGATGAGCGGGCGGACGGTGAGGCCCGGGGTCTTGATGTCCATGATCATGAAGGAGATGCCGCGGTGCTTCGGCGCTTCCGGGTCGGTGCGGACGAGGGCGAACAGCCAGTCCGCGAAGTGCGCGCCGGACGTCCAGATCTTCTGGCCGTTGATCACGTACTCGTCGCCGTCCCGGACGGCACGCGTCTGCAGCGAGGCGAGGTCGGAGCCGGCGCCCGGCTCGGAGTATCCCTGCGCCCAGGCGACTTCGCCGGAGAGGATGCGCGGGAGGTGCTCCTGCTTCTGCTCGGGCGAGCCGTGGACGATGAGGGTGGGGCCGAGCATCGAGACGCCCATGCCACCGACGGACGGCGCGGCCGCCTCCGCCATCTCCTGGTTGTAGATGAACTGCTCGATCGTGGAGAGCCCGGCGCCGCCGTACTCCTTGGGCCACGCGGGGGCGATCCAGCCGCGGTCGGCGAGGGCCGTCGCCCACTGTTGAGCTGTCGCGACGCGCTGGGGGTCGGTGGACTTCCGGTCGGCCTGCCAGCCGCCCGCGAAGCCTTCGCCCTCGCCGGTCGCCTCGCCCTCCTTGGGGCGGTAGGGCTCGGGCAGCTTCTGTTGAATGAACGTGCGAACTTCCTGGCGGAACTTCGCCTGCTCTGGGCTGTCGCTCCAGTCCATGCGTTGTCCTCTCTTCCCTGGTCCAGTTTCCTTCTGGGTTCAGCGCCGGCGCGGCATCCCAGCCGAGGGATGCCGCGACCGTCGCGGGAGGTCGATCTTGGCGGTCGCCCGGTTGAGGCAAACGTCAGTCACCGACATGCGCGGACAGGCACGGAGAACGGTTGCAGCAGCGTCCCCGCCACCCCCCACCGCCGCCGGTCGGGCGCGCGTCCGCACTATCCTCGGATTCCTGTGCCGGGTCAACCTCGGCGGTGGGTCGTCAGGCCCAAATCTGCGGGCCCCAGCCAAGGCGCCCGGAGAGGCTACGGACGGGGCTGATTCGGGGCGGTATCGAGATCTTCGACGACGAACCGGCCGAAGTAGCGGATGGACTGCCCGCCGGCGTTCTGCATGATCAGATTTGCTTGTTCGCGCTGATCCTTCTCGCCGATGTGCGCCCCGACCACCGAGGCCCCGGTCTTCAGCGCCTTCGAGTACTCGTCCAGCGTGTCCTTGTCGCCGAGTTCCTCGACGGTCCGTTCCACCGTGGTCGCGACGCCGTGCGCTTTGCCGTCTGCGTCCACCTTCTTGGCGTCCGCAGGCCGCGACAGGACGAGGAGGTCCGACTCGCCGAAACCGGCGGCGATCAACTCGGAGACGGCGGTCTCGGCCGCGCCGGGACGTTCAAAGATCCCGAGGACGTAGTCACGGGGATAGCCGACGAATGCGTTGTCATGCGTGAGTTCACGAGTCATACCGCACCCACTTTCATACGCATCACGCTAGCCCCGACACGGTGGCGTTCCGATGCGGTGGGGGGCGAAACCTCTTTCAATTGCATCGCACGGGATTCGGGCCTCCACCCCGGTTCTCCTATACTCACAACGTGTCGAGCGACTACGCGCTGAATCCGCCACCGGAGGGCATCGAGGACCGCGCAAACGCGGCGGCCGGCCGCATCCTGATGGGCGGCCCGGTCGCGCTTGTGACCACAACGTGGCGCGGTAAGTCGAACGTCGTGCCGATCTCGTGGCACATGCCGCTCTCCTCGAAACCCTCGATCGTCGGGATCGCGGTCGCACAGGAGCGCTACAGCACCGAGATGCTGAAGCACGCGCAGGAGTTCGCCCTCAACATTCCGACGCGCCCGCTGCTCCACCACGTCCAGTACCTCGGCGCGCTCTCCGGCGAGCAGGTCGACAAATTCGAGGCGACGCAACTGGAGACGTTCGCGGCGCGGACGATCACCTCGCCGCTGATCGTCGGGTGCTGCGCCTGGATCGAGTGCCAGGTCGTGGAGGCGTTTCCGATCGGCGACCACATACTGTTCGTGGGCATCGTGACCGCGGTACGCGTCGACCCCGCCTCGTTCGACGACCGCTGGCTCGTGGGCGACGCGGACACGCGCCCGCTGCACTTCATCGCGGGCAACCGCTACTCGACGCTCAATGGCGTGATGGAGGCGCGGCTACCCCAGGACTATGAGGCGCCCGAGCGCGTGCTGCGCGACCGGCTCGCGGAGGAACTCGAACTCACGCGCGAGGCGCGCGAGCGACGCGAGGAGGCGGTGGGCGAACTGCGCGAGGAGGTGCGTCGCGGCCATGCCGTGGATCCAGCGGCGCTCGACGACCTCGCCAAGAGCGGCATCGAGGTCAGCCCCGACGACCTGATCGATCTCTCGAAAGGGATCGTGCTGGGGCAGTAGCCCTGCGTTGGCCCGCGATGTGCCCGAGCGGGTGGCCTACGCCGAGCGCTTGAGGATGCGCTGCTCGTTGACCTCGTCCGGGAGGTACTCGCGGCCGCACTGATGGCAGACAAAGCCCATCGCTTTGCTGCTGTCGTCCATGACCTCGGGCCCGCGCCAACGTGGCATCAGCGGCTTGCCATAGCAACAGCGCTTCGGCTGGACGGCGACGCCGCGGTAGGTCGCCTTGGGCGAGCCGAAGACCTTGGTGAGCAGTGACATCGAGGCGGCTCCTTCGCTGGCATGCGCCGCGGGAGCGTACCGCGCGAGCGCGGATTCGCGAAAGGCGTTTCTCGGCTAGGCGGTACGACGGAGGTGCTCGAGGACGCTCCGCGCGAGCGAGGCCGCGCCGCGCTGCGCGACCGTGATCCGTTTCGCGGAGAACTCCCCGAGGTCCGCAAAGGGCTGGCTCACCTTGTGGTCGAGGATCGTCCCGCCCCAGATGACGATGATGTCCGCGCTGGCGGACAGTTCGCGCGCGCGCCGCTCGCCGGTCGGGCGGTCGCCCTCGATGAACTCGACCTCGATCGGACGGCCGCGCAGCGTCTCGCGGATCTGCGTGCGGCTGGCGGGCGAGCCGCCGAGGACGAGGAGCCGCGGGCGTCGGGCCGCGACCATGGCGTCCGCCATCTGCATCAGGGCGCGTTCGCCCTCGCTGCCGCGGCAGACTTCGCAGAACGACGGCTCAACCTCGATCACCTCGCGGCCGCTCGCGGCGAGGACACGGTTGCACGAGGCGGCGCCGCAGGAGCGCGCGATGCGTGTGCGGACGATCTCCTCGGCGGCGTCTCGCTTGTTGCGCCGGATGTTCACCTTCGTGGGATTGGTGAGGCCGGCGGCGTGAAGGTGGACGCGGGCTGCGCGTTGCGAGGGCGCGGCGGTGAAGCCGAGCTCGGTGAGAAGGGTGGCGATGGCGATGACGTCGTCCGGCATCGGGTGCCTCGTCTGCGTGCGGTGTCGCACTCAATCGTCGCATGCCCGGACGCGGAGACGCCCGTGGCGGCCACCACGGGCGTCTCCGGATCGCTCAGGGGGAGAGCGTCACTTCACCGTGAGTTTGCTGACCATTCCCAGGGCGGCGTGCGGCACGCCCTTCGCGTCCGGGATGAAGCAGACGATGGCGTACGTCCCGGCCTTCAAGTCCGTGGTGCTCCACGCCTGACCGCCGGGCGACAGCGCACCGACGCCGCCGGATACGCCCGAGGGGGCGGCCGGGGCCGCTGCCGTGGCGGCCGCGGTGGCCGTACCCGTCGCCGCAGGGGATGCCTTCGGCGATGCGGTAGCGGCCGCGGTCGCAGTGGCCGGAGGCGTCTGGAGGCCCTTCAAGAACGCCTCGAACGGGACGCCGTCAGGCACCCGGATCAGGCCGGAGAAGTGCGATTCCTTGCCGTTGTTCTTCAACGAGATGGTCGCCTTGCCGGCCGTCGCCTCCGCTGGCGCCTTGAAGGCGTACTCGCTCGCCTCGATCGAAAGCGTGGCGGTGGGCGCGGCGTCCTTCGACTCGGTGCCCTTCACGTCGAGCGCGCCGACCATCCCCTTCGCGAAGTGCGGCTTGCCGTCCGCCGACTCCACGAAGCAGAGCAGGATGTAGGACTTGGCGTCCAATTTTGCCGTCATCGTGCTCTGGCTGCCGGCGGGGATCGCCCAGGCGCCGCCGTTGAACTTCACCCAGTCAGGGATCGCGCCGCCCGGGGTGGAGAGCAGTTTCTGGACGTCCGCCAGCGTCTTGCCCTGGTCGAGCGAGACGAGTTGGAGTTCGTGGTCCTCCTTGCCGGCGTTCTTGAAGGTGATGGTCTGCACGCCGGGGACGGCTTGCCCGTCGACGGCGAAGGCGTAGTCCGAGGCGGTGATCGTCGCGGGCTTCGCGGCGGCCTGGGTCGGTGCAGCGGTCGCGGCGGCAGTTGCGGCCTTTGGCGCTTCCGTGGGCGTGCTCTTCGGCGTCTCTTTCTTCTCGCCACAGGCGGCGAAGCCGAGCGTGAGCGCGCCCAGCGCGACGAGAGCGGCAATGCGGGTCAATCGAGTCATGGGTATTCCTCCGTGCGAGAACAAATGGAGCACGTAGCAGCCCGCCTATTCTGCCACAGCGAAGACACAGTGTAAGGCGCGACTCAGAGATCGATGTTGGGTAACCGTTGTCCGATTAGTTGTGCCGACGTATTCCGGTTACGTAGAAAAGAAGGCGCCCCCTTGGGGGCGCCTTCGGCATCCGCCAGCGGGGGCGCTACTTCACTGTCAGCTTGTTGAGCATCCCGAGCGCGGCGTGTGGCGCGCCTCGCGCGTCGGGAATGAGGCAGACGATCACGTACGTGCCGGATTTCAGTTCGGTGGTGATCCAGGCCTGCCCGCCGGGGGAGACGCCACCCACGCCGCCGGCCACGCCCGCCGCCACCGCGACCGCGACCGCCGGGTCGGTGGAGGGCAAGGGGGCGAGCAGGGCCGAGGTGAACGCCTCGTACTGCACGCCGTCGGGCACGCGGACGAGGCCCGCGAAATGGGCCTCTTTGCCGTTGTTCTTCAGGGAAAGCGTCGCCTTCCCGATGGGGGCCTCGGAGGGGGACCGGAAGGCGTAGTCGGACGACTCAACCAGCAGGGACGCCGTCGGTTCCGGGGCCTTCGCCTCGGGGCCTTTCACCTCGAACGTGTTGACCATGCCGCGGGCGAAGTGAGGGGCGCGTTTGCTTCCCTCCCCGGCGCGCCAGCTTGCCTGGCTCCACGGCCGGTTGGGGTCTTCCAGCAGACAGAGCACGGCGTACGGGCCGAGGTCGAGTCGGGTAGTCATCGTGCCTTGCGAGCCGGCCGGGATGGCCCAGATGCCGCCGCGGAATTTCACCCAGTCGGGGATGGCCGCGCCCGGCACGGAGAGAATCTTCTGCGCGTCCGCGACGGTGTACCCCGTGTCGAGGGAGACCAGTTGGAGTTCGTGGTACTCCTTCCCGGCATTCTTGAAGGTGATGGTCTGGATGCCGGGGGCGGCCTGACCCT
>SCTU01000295.1 GCA_004297315.1 Dehalococcoidia bacterium
GCGGCTCGAGAAGAGTGTGTACGTCGGGACGACGGTGATGTTCTTCGCGCTGGCGAACTACGTGAAGTTGATCCCGTACGCGATCGTCGGCCAGTTCGAGGGCGTGAACCTGGGGACGTCGCTCGTGCTGGCGCCGCTGGCACCGGTGGGGTTCGCGCTGGGGTACGTCTTCAACCAGCGCGTGGACGAGGCACAGTTCTACCGCATCGCCTACGCGGCGCTGTTCCTGACCGGGCTGAAGTTGCTATGGGATGGCCGTACTGTCCTCGGCCTGTGACCGGGACGGCGACAGCGGCCCGGTTGCGGTGCTTAGCGGCGCTTGGCTGCGGAGCGCAGCACCCAACCGCCACCCGACGAGTTCGAGAACTGCTTCTCGGCCCCGCAGTTCTTGCAGGTACCGACACTGGTAAGTCCCCCCGGAGCCGGCAGCATCCAGTGATGTCCGGTGCAGGACGCAGTCACACTCGACTCAGCCACCTGGAACCTCCCCGCCTCGCCATCCGTATTTCCCCGTCCGGATGACTGTGCGCACCATACCAGATTCGCGGTATCCCTGTGACGAATACGTGAGGGTGAGGGCGGCCGGCGATTGCCCGGGACGCACCCGAATCTGGCCTAGGTGGTCAGGACGATGGCCGTACCGGCCACGCAGAGCAGCGTGCCGATGCCGACCCGGCCGGTCGGGCGCTCCCGGAGCACGAGCATCGACAGCGGAAGCGCGATCAGCGGGGACGTGGAGTTCAGCACGACGGCCCGCGCCGCGCCGGCCTCGGCCACCGCAAAGATGTACAGCACGGACCCGACGCCCGTGCCGAGGACACCGACTGTGGCGATCAGCGCGAGGTCCCACCCGCGCGGGAGTCGCTTGAGGATGGCGCCACGCGTCGCAGCCGAGGCGACGAGGCCGATCGCGAGACCTCCGGCGGGGATACGCACGATGCCCGCAGCGGCGGCGCCGAGGTCGCCCCGGCCCCCCGCGAGGACGAGCGTTGCCACGGTCCACGCGAAGGCGACCGCGCCAATGGCGAGGACCGAGCGCGGGGTACCCCATCGCGCGGGGCCCGTGTCCATCGCGGCGGCGGACTGCGCGACGATGAACCAGGTGCCGGCGATCACGAGGATGCCCCCCGCGATCAGCCCCCACGAGAACGGCTCGTCGAGCAGCCAGATCCCGCCCGCGGCGGACAGCGCGACCCAGAGCGCGGTGGTGGGCGGCGCCATCCGCTGCATCCCCACTCCGCCCATCGACCGGATGTACGCCGTGTCGCCGAGGCCGTAGCCCACGAGCCCGCTTCCGGCCATCGCGAACAACACGAGCCCGGGGGCGCCGCGCAGTTGGGTCGTGGCGCCGGTGGCGACGACCAGGACGAGCAGGAACGGAGTGGCGGCGAGGAGTCGCAACGAGGAGAGCACGGGCGCGGGGTAACGGGTGCCGAGGCGCGCAAGCGTGACGCTGGTGCCAGCCCAGATCAGCGCCGATGCCAGAGCGGCGGCCTCGCCCATGTCAGCCCCTTGCGGGCATCATCCGCGCGGATCGGCTGACGGGCCAGCCGTGGGCTCGGGACGGTCAGACGGTCGGGGGAAACCAGGCAACGATGCCAAAATGGCCCCGCCCCGCAGGAAGACGGACGCCACCGGGTACGGCCCACCATTCTTCGATCAGGGCGCGCATCCGGCGATCTTTCTCCGAGCCGGTGGCGAGCCAGAGCAGCCGTCGGGCCTCGGCCGCCGCCTCGTCGAGCGAGACAACGGCCGGCTGCTCGCCTGAGACCGTGGCGACGTCAAATCGGCGTCCCCGCGCGCCGAGCAGCGCGATGAACTCGCGCAGCGCGGGGAGTGGCGAGAGCGGTTCACCGTGGACGGCCTGGAAGAGGCGGGCGAGGTGCGCGCCGCGCGGAAGGTCGGACAGGATGGCGACGCAACGCCGCCGCGTGTGACGCTCCATCGCATCCAGGAACGGCAGGATCTCGCGCACGTCGTAGGTCGAGTGCGCGGCGAGGGAGACGTCGACGTCCTCCGACCAAGCGGAGTCGGGCCAGTACACGTTGCGCACCTCGATGTTCGGACGCGCGCGCTCGCGGATGGCGCCTTCCAGCACTCCGCGCATCGACACTGACGGCTCGACGGCGATGACGCGCGTGACGCGCTCGCTCAGCGGCAGGGCGAAGCGTCCGCCGCCTGCGCCAATGTCGAGCCAGGTGTCGCCCGGCTCGACATGCGCGAGCAGCGCGGGCAACTCGACGGAGGGCCTTGCTCCGGCGCGGAAGTGCTGGGCGATCGGGGCGTAGAAGTCCCCCGAGGGCTCGGGCTCGCGGACACGCGCGACCTGTGCGGCATCCGCGTCGACCATCGCCGCCCAGGCGGCAGCGGCGGCAGCCTCGGATGGGCGGAGCGCCTCGCCGGTCATCTAGGCGAGTGCCGCCTCGATCTGGTCGAGGTGGGTGTTGTCGTGACGGGGGCCGCCGCGGAGCATCAGGTCGCTCGCGGCCGATTCGCCCGGCCGGAAGCCGAGCGGCAGCATCGCGTCGAGGATGGCCTGGTCGATCGCTTCGACCGCCGCGATCGCCGCGGCGTGGCCGCGAGTGATCTCGTCAAGGAGTTCCGCCGCGCTCTTCGTGGTGCGCTCGGCGACCTGCTC
>SCTU01000296.1 GCA_004297315.1 Dehalococcoidia bacterium
CCGGTCACCACGACCGCCCGTACCGCGTCCGGCCCCTCGATCCGTCCTCCGACGTACAGGGCGGCATCACCCAGCGCTTCGATGGAGGCGCGGTCATGCCGCCCTCCCGCCGGGGCAAGGGTGATCACGGCGACGGCACCCTCAAACGTGAGCGTGACGGACACGGGCGTCCCTCCAAGCAGGTGGAGGGTACCGCGCGACGCCGTGAGACGTGACGACGCGGCTGGACGGCGGGAGCCCCCCAGCGCACGATCGGGCACTGCTGGGGTCTGGAAGCGGCGGGAGGCTTCGATGGATCTGGAACTCGCCGGGCGCTCGGTCATCGTCACAGGCGCTAGCCGCGGCATCGGCCGGGCGATTGCCGCCGCGTTCATCGGCGAGGGCGCGCACGTGACGATCTGCGCCCGCGGCCGCGAGACGCTCGAGGCCACCGCCGGGGCGCTCCGGGCGGCGGCCTCAGGCGCCCGGGTGGAGGCAGTCATCGCCGACCTGACAACCGAGGCTGGCGCGGCCGCGGTGCTGGACCGGGCGGTCGGGACGTTTGGCGGCGTGGACGTGCTGGTGAACAACGCGGGCGCGACCGTGCGCGGGAACTCGATCGTGGATGAGTTCGAACGGTCATTCGACCTCAACGTCCTCGCGCCGCTGCGGATGATGGAACTGGCGCGGCCATACCTTCAGGCCTCCGGGCAGGGGGCGGTGGTGAACATCTCCTCGATCTACGGGCGGGAATCCGGGGGCCCCCCGCAGTACAACGCGTCGAAGTCGGCTCAAATCGCAATGACGAAGTCGCTCGCGCTGGAGTGGGTGCGCGACGGGATCCGGGTGAACAACGTCGCGCCGGGCTCCGTCGCGTTCGAGGGCGGGTCGTGGGGGCGGCGGCTGCAGGAAGATCCCGAGGGGATGGCGGCGTTCGTGCGGGAGAACATTCCGGGCGGACGGTTCGGCACGGTGCAGGAGATCGCGCGCGCCGTCGTGTTCCTCGCCTCGCCCGCGGCCTCGTGGATCGTAGGCGCGACCCTTAACGTGGATGGCGGCCAGTCCCGGTCCAACATCTAGTGCGCAATGCTTGGCGGGTTGCCGCGTGCGGCCCGGACGGGGAATATGGGCGAGCGGCGAAGGGGTGAGCGATGCGGTTCAAGCGGTCTGACCTTCCGGGCATCCTGATCGCGACGGTGGCCCCGGCGCTGCTCTTCTGGCTGGTCGTGCGTGCCTTCGGGCTCGAGCATCACCACGGCACCCCGCTGCTGGGCGCACTCTCCGGAAACATCGCGGGCGGCGCGGGGACATTCGCTGTGCTCTCGCGCTTCGTGCGTCATTGGGACCGCGTGATCGTCGCGCTGGCGTTGCTGGCGGCCTGCGTGGTCGGCGTCCTCGTCCTCCAGTTGACGGGCAACGACGGCTCGTCGCTCTCGACCGCGCTGAAGCTGGCGGGCGTGCTGCTGTTCGGCGTGATCAACATCCTGGTGATCTGGGACGCCCTCGTCCACGGCCTGAACCCGAGCCTGCAGCGCCGCGACGCCCGCCTGGCGCGCGAGCGAGCAGCAGAGGCGGCGTAATCCTCCGGCCCGCCGGAGGGGGACACATGCCCGCGCCCACCGTGGAGACCGTCGCGGTCCAGCTGCTGGCTGGCTGGATGGGCGAGCGCTTCTTCCGCACGTTCCGTGTGGACGACGGCGACGCCACCCCGTACGACGCCGTCCTCCTCCAGCGCGAACGGCGGATCGGCGTCACGGCCGGCCTGCTCTGGCCGGACGGCCCGGTCGCGGGCGCGGCCGAACTCGCCGACCTCCTCAGTTCCGACATCGAAGGCGACCCCGCGGTCCCGGCTGGGGGGTACGCCGTGTGGGTGCCGCCTCGCGTGGCGCTCCCGGAGCAGGAGCCGCAGCGATCGCGCCTCCGCGTCATCCTCGCCCGCGCCCTGGGCGGCCTCGCCCCAGGCGAGCGACGCGAGGTGCGCCTGCCCGCTACGGTGAAACTGGCCAAGATCGAGGCTGAAGGCGCGTACATGTCCGTGACGGGCGGGCTCGCCGGGGAGTGGCTCGCGCTCTCCGAGGGGGTAAAGGGCGCATTCCACCTGGACGCCCGCGCCATCCATCGCACGCCCTCGGAGCGCGCGGAACTCGACCTGATCCTCACGCGGATACGCGACCGCGCCGTCATGCTCGAACCGCTCGAGGTGACCGACGTCGAGGTCGACGACACGTGGACCGTGTCCCGCCTGCCCGACGGCGCGCCGCGCGGTGTGACGGTCGTCGCGGCGCCGGAGTCCTCAGACCCCATCGATGGGGTCGGCGTCCGACGGGGGCTGCGTGCGCACGTTGCCCGCGCCGTCGCGCAACGTGAAGCCGGGCGCGCCGAACTCTCGGTGCTGGTGGTGGTGGCGGCGCTCGGGCACATGTCTGACGAGATTGTCACGGCATCGCTGCGCGGCATGAACCCGACGGCGTACGGTTTACTGGATCTGATCGCGCTGGTTGCTGACGGGGAGGTGCGACAAGTGCTCCAGCCGCGCGCCCTGCCGTGGGCCCAGTCCTGATGTACCTCAGACGCCCCGCCAGCACGCTGGCGGTGGCGTTGGCGGGGCTCAGCCTTGTCCTGGCCGGCTGCCGAGGCGGCGGCGGGCAGCCTTCCCCTACGCCGTCGTCGGGAGAACTGGCCGGGCCGCAGGCGCTTCGGTCCTACCGCTGGACGACCGAACTCCGGGCTGACTCCTCGCTGTTCGACCAGAGCAAGGCGCCGGACGCGTTGCGTTCGTCCTCGTTCGTCCTGAAGGCGCACGTGGACGGCGAGCGGGTGTTGCCGGACCGGGAGCGCTTGCGCACCGTCGTGGAACCCGCGGCGATCGGCACGCGCGAGAGTGTCACGGTGGGCGGAAAGCGGTGGAACCGGATCGGCAACGGTCCGTGGCGGGTGGGCGAGGAGGCCTTCCCCGCCGCCCGTGCCTACTTCGGCGGCACCGCCACGCTCTCTGCCCGCACGATCCTCGAGGCCGAAGAGACGCCTTCGAGCGCCCAGCTGCGTACAGAAATCGCCTCGATGCCATACCAGCAAGAGACGGTCGCCACCGGGCCGGCGCGGCGGTACAGCATGCGCCCCGAGCAGGTCGCATCGATCCTGGGCGACGCTGCGCTGAACCCCTTCGCCGTGCTCGCGACGTTGCCCGCCGTGCGCATCGACTTCTGGATCGACGAACGGCGCAACGTGCTGGTCGGCGTCCGTGTCGCGGGCGACACCGCGATGCAGGCCGAGGCGTTCCTGCTCGACATCCACGTCACCGAGATGGAGCCGCCCGGCCTTCGGATCGACCCGCCTCGCTAGCGCGGGGCCTCGACCACCACAGTGCCGGCGAGCTTGTCGTGCCACGTCTGCCGCCGAGGGTCCCAGAGCATCCAGACGTAGCCGAGCAGCAGGACCGTCTCGCTGATCACGGAACCGGCCGCGCGCATGGTGCCCCATCGCATCCCGGGGGCGCCGCCGTCCTGCAGCCGGACGATGCGCATCCGCATCAGGCGCGAGCCCGGCGTCCATCCCTGTGCGAAGAAGATGGCGTCGTAACCGCGCCCCCAGATCTGCGCGGCGACGAGCAGTTCGAACGTGACCTCCGTGGACCCCAGCACGAGCGCGACGAGCATCTGCATCACGATCGCCTTGATCACGAAGTCGATCACAAAGCCACCCGTGCGTCGAAGCGGCGAGGCCAGCGCCATCGTGACCCCGGCGACCTCGACGGTGCGCGGCCGGTCTCCTGCCAGTCCGGCGTCGCGGAACGTTCGGTGCGCGGGGCTGTCCGGGGCATCCTCCGGCACGGGCCGGCGCGGCCGCAGCGACCCGTCGCCCGTCCAGCGCGGACCGGGGCCCGCGGAGGGCGAGTCGAACGACATCGTCGTGCGCCGCGCCGAGGCTAGGCGTGCGTCGCGATAGCGCCGTCGATGAGGACGACCTCCGCGTTCACGTAGTTCGTGCTGGGGGCCGCGAGGAACACGACGGCGCCCTGCACGTCCTTCGGCGACGCGAGGCGGCGGAGCGGTAGGTAGCGCTGCAGCACCTCCGCGACGGCAGGGTCGGCCTGCGGGCCGGGGACGCCCTCCATGAAGCCGATGCCGATCGCGTTCACGGTGACGCGCTCGGCAACCAGCGGCTCGCCGCCTCCCCACTCCAGTGCCAGCGACTTCGTGAAGCCGAGGACGGCGCCCTGGGACGCGCCGAAGATCGCGCAGTTCGGGATGCCCCGGTCGTGCACGTCCGAGACGATATTGATGATGCGCCCCATGCCACGAGGCACCATCCGCTTGCCAACGGTCTGGCAGGCGACGAAGACAGCGGTCGCGTTCCGGTTCAACTCTCGTGTCCAGTCAGCGAGAGAAGACGAGAGCACGGGCTTGATGTTGGCGGCGTGTCCGGCGTTCACCAGGATGTCGATGGGGGCGACGTCCTTCTCCAGCGCGGCGACGGCTGCCTCAACGGCGGCGGGGTCGGTGAGGTCGAGCGTCTTCTGCTGGCCGTCCTTGCCCCCGGCGGCCCAGCACTCGTTGAGGATCGAGTTCGACTCGACCTCCTCGGCACGGTCGGTGGAGACGGTGGTGACGGAGACGGTCGCGCCCGCCTCGGCGAGCGCAACGGCGATCGCGCGGCCGAGGGCTCCCGTTGCGCCGGTGACGAGAGCGTGCTTGCCGGTGAGGTCGAAGAAGGCCATGTGGTGACTCCTGTATCGGATTGGTCGGGACGGCTAGCCGGCGGCGTTCGGGACGATGCCGGCGGGCAGGAGGCCCGCGGCGATCGCGCCGCCGTCGATCAGCACGGTGGCCCCGCTGAGGTAATCCGAGGCGGGGCTGGCGAGGAAGACCGCCAGCGGCCCGAGTTCCCGAACGAAGCCGATGCGGCCCGCGGCCTGCTTCGGCCCCATGTTCGCCAGCATGGCGGCGTCGTCCGACTTCGGGAACAGGCCCGGGGCGATGCACGAGGCGCGGATGTTGTCGCGCGCGTACGTCATCGCGGTCGCCTTCATCAACTGGATGAGGGCCCCCTTGGCGATCGGGTACATCCAGTTGTTGCGTCCAGCGCGGAAGCCCCAGCCAGACGTCACGCTGATGATCCGCCCGCCACCCTGCTCGACCATGTGGGGGATGATCGCGCGCGTGCAGTAGAACGCGGAGTTCAGGTTGGAGTCGATGCCCGCCTGCCAGTCCTCGTCGGCTAGTTCGGGCAGCGTCTTGCCCATGCCGGCCCCGCCGCCGCCCGCGTTGTTGATGAGCACGCTGACGCGCCCCATGCTGGCGGTCGCCTGCTTCACCATGTCATTCACGTTGGCGGAGACGGTGACGTCGCACCCGGTGATCCCGAGGTAACGCCGGCCCTTCTGCTTGATCGTCTCGCCG